>NZ_NUMC01000066.1:0-51308 GCF_002577655.1 Bacillus sp. AFS040349
GACTTTTGGGTCAGCCCCTTGTTATTTAATCAACGAAATAATTCCCTCATCATCATCTAATACTAGCTCTATTGCGGCAGCGAAAGGATCGATATTCATTTCGGTTTCTAACCAAAAACGAATGGCCTCTATTATATTGGCGGTTATCAATATTTGCTTACGATCCTGAATATATGCTTCAGCAGAAAAGCCGTAGTCATCATCATATAATAGCTCGATTTCTACGTCCGAAGGCTTTATTTTTCTTTTGTGAGCAATGTGTAAACATAGTGCATTTACAATGTTTTGTTCAGAAAGCTTTATTTGCCCCATATTGTATCTTCCTTGTGTTTACGTTTATTTTTATTTACAAAGTAAACAAATACTTTTCTGATAATAAAAATAACGGCAAAAATGGCTAAAACATTAATAACTAGGCCAATTAATGAACCTAAAATGCCAAGATTACTTAACAATCCCCCAAGTAATAAACCAGCTAACCCACCTAAGAACAAACCTTTCATTAAACTGCCGGCTTTTGGCTTTGTAGTAGTGTTGCTTTTTGTTGTAGAGGATTTTTGCTGAGTATCATCCTTTTTAATAAGTGACGGGCTGTTTGTATTTGAGTTAAACGATTTTTTACCAGATTTGTAGCCCTTTGCGCTAACTGTTGTAACTTGATCTCCAACTAAGAAGCCACTTATTGGAGTGAAAAGTAAGGTAATAGCGAGCATTGCTGAAAATAATTTCTTTATCATGGTGTATGTTCCTCCCTTTAAAAATGAGCAGTCACTTTTGTGACAATTAGTACTACGGTCTATCATATAGAAAGGTTTCATTTTTGAAAAGTTTTTTTAATCTGTTATTCCAACTTGTAGAAAGGGGAAAGAAATCAAAAAAATAGATCATTTTGATTCAGTTGAAGACGTTAACTGATTCAAAATGATCCATTTATTTATCTATACCACATAATTTCCCCAGATTTGTGGTCATAATTAATTTCAACATGAAAATCATGTTTTTCATAAAAGTGAACAAGTCTGTCAACATGATCCCAATCTCTTTTGGCAATGTCACCTGTAATTTTAGGAATGTTTTGCTCAATTGCAAGTTCTTTTAAGTAGTCCATACATATGGAGCCATATCCTTTATTGGCAGGCCCTTTAATATCACCAATGTGGATCGTTTCATCATCAATATAAGTTGCGTGAATGGAAAAATCCCACTTACCTTTATAGGAGGTTTCACAGTCGCATAACATAATTTTACAGGATTGCTCATCTTCTGGAGTATAAACGATAACTAACTTATCTTCTTTTGTTTGGTCAACACCTAGAACCTTACTTCTTTTGGCAATTTCCTTTAAATTGTCCTGCATCCTAAAGACTTGAAACTCAAGATCCTCTAATTCTTCTTTCAATTCTTCTGGATTATCAGAACGTTGGTCAACTTCTAATAGTTTACTAAACATTATTTCGCCCCTTTCATAGCTTATTTTGATGTGTGCAGGTATTTAGCGATTGTAAAATGATATATCTTCTTAAACTATATGAATGGTGTCTTCTTATCTTATTCATACGTAATAAAAAATGTTGCAACAAACAGTGTAATATTATAAAGGGTATTTTAAAACTATGCAATAGTTTCGTGTGCAAAATGTGGTTAATTATTCTTTTTTAAAACATTGACTAACCAGTCAATGTGGATTAAACTAAAATTGACTGATCAGTCAATATGACCTCATATAGGAGGAAGTTATATGAAAATAATCGAGATTAATAATTTGACCAAAAGCTATAAAAAAAACAGAGGAATTGATGACCTTTCCCTTTCAATTCATAAGGGGGAAATCTTCGGCTTTATTGGACCGAACGGGGCAGGGAAAAGCACAACAATACGTACATTGTTAAATTTTATTCACCCAACAAGTGGAACAGCCAAAATCTTTGGAAAAGATAGTGTGAAAGATTCAAAGGAAATTCGTAAGGAAGTTGGTTATTTACCATCTGAAGTTCATTACTATGATGATATGAAAGCTTTAGATTTACTTCAGTATTCTGCTAAATTTCATCAATACTCAAATGATCAACGAATCGTAGAATTAGCCGAGAAGCTTCATTTAGACCTTAATAAAAAAATTGAAGATCTATCGTTTGGAAATAGAAAAAAAGTGGGGATAATTCAAGCGCTTCTCCACGAACCAAAATTGCTCATTTTGGATGAACCAACAGGGGGATTAGATCCGTTGATGCAGCATACTTTTTTTGAACTATTAAAGATCGAGCGGGATAAAGGAGCAACCATTTTCTTTTCCTCTCATATCTTAAGTGAAGTTCAGAAAATGTGTGACCGTGTTGCGATTATTAAAGAAGGTAAATTATTAAAAGTAGAACGAGTTGAGAAGTTACTTAAAAATAATGTAAAAAAAATAAGCCTTACCTTTCAAGATGAAAATGAGCAAGCAATTGAAGAGATTGAGGGAATGAATAAAGTGAAAAACGGTGATGATTGGACCTTTTTGTATAGTGGCGATATAAATAGACTTCTTCATAAGATGTCAACACTACATGTGAAAGATTTACTAATAGAAGAGCCTTCTTTAGAGGAAGTTTTCATTCATTATTATGAGTAGGAAAGGGAGGGGATTTAAATGATATATCAACGTGAGTTAAAGAAAAACTTAAAATCACTTATCATTTGGGGGTTTGCATTAAGTGGAATCATTTTAATGACACTTAGCATTTATCCTCAATTTACTCAGGATCAAGAAACAATGAAGGAATTGCTTAATGCTTACCCGGATTCTTTTAAACAAGCATTTGGAATGGACCGCCTTGATTATGGATCTTTACTCGGATTTTATGGAGTTCAAGTTCACTTTATGACAACGTTATTTGGGAGTATCTTTGCGGTTATGTTAGCTTCAAATATTGTCGCTAAGGAAGAAAATGAAAAAACAATTGAATTTTTATTATCAAAGCCAATTACTCGTATGCAAATTATGACTGAAAAGTGGCTAGCTGTTATGACAAATATTGCTCTGTTAAATATAATCATTATGGTGATTTCTCTCATTGGCTTTCAATTTGCTGAGGAAGATCCGTCGATGAAAACGTTTATTTTGCTTGTTTTAGCAACTTTTCTACTGCATATTACATTTGCAGCTATATCATTCTTACTTTCAACGACAATGAAAAAGGCTAGAACAATCACATCGGTTTCATTAGGCTTTGTTTTTTTATCATATTTTTTAAGTGTAGTATCTGGTATTACCGAGAACTTGGAAGGACTCAAATATTTTAGTTTCTTCAAATATATCGATGCTGCTGACATTATTGCAAATCAATCCATTAAACTACTTTTTCTATGTATCATGATAACTATAGCTACTATAATGATCGTGTTAAGCTATGTTGCTTATCATCGAAAAGATATTGCTGTATAATCAGACAAAATGATAGTAATTAATTTGAGGTGTACACGTTGTATTCTGCATTTGAAAAATTACCTGATGAAAAGAGAGAAAAGATTTTAACAATCTGTATCGAAGAGTTTTCAAAAACTGGCTATGAAAAAACCTCAACTGAGACAATTACTTCAAGAGCTGGTATATCAAAAGGAATTCTTTTTCATTATTTTAAAAGTAAGAAAAACCTTTATTTATATGTTGTTGACTATTGCAGGCAGCTAATCGGAGATAAAATTATCGAAGAAATAAAAAAGGTTAAGACCGATGATTTTTTTGAAAGAATAAAAGAGGTTGTTCTCATTAAACAACGAATTCAATATGACTTTTTAATTGAAACAAAACTCGTTACAAGTGCTACTATTCATCCACCGGTTGAATTAAAAGAACAATTACAGAATTTGTTACAAAAAAATACTGATCAATATAGTGGAGAATTTTTAGCGAAGCTGTTAGATAAACAATTATTAGAAGGTCAAACCTCACCTGAAAAAATAATAGAATTAACTATGCTTGCATTAGATTCTGTTACTAAAAAATATGTTCATCTTTTTGAAAGTAAACAGCTAGAATATGACGATATACTAGAAAAAATGATGCCGGAACTTGATGAATATATTGATATTATTAAATATGGTGTGTATGGAAGTCGTTGATATGAACTTCACCATGTTGGGAAAAGATCAGTAGCGATACTGTTCTTTTTTGTTGGTTTCAATCTACAAAAAATCGGGTGGTGCCAGGTACCACCCGAACTGCTATGCTTTTACACTTCTATAATGATAGGAAGTATCATAGGTTTTCTTTTTGTCTGCTTATATAAATGCTGACCAATTGTTTTTTTGATGTTTTGTTTCATGACGTTCCATTGGTGAACTCTTTCTCTTTGTAGATCTTTAATAATTCGTTCTACTTGACGGTTAACATCTTTTAATAGGTCTTCAGAGTTTCGGGCATAAACAAATCCTCTTGAAATTGTGTCTGGTCCGGAAATGATTTTTTTATCGGCTTTACTTAAGGTAATCACTATAACAAGCATACCGTCCTCGGATAATTGTTTTCGATCTCTTAGAACAATATCACCTATATCACCCACGCCAATTCCGTCCACAAATGTGTTCCCTGCATGTACTTTTCTAGTTTGACGGGCTTCTTGGTTTTCAATGTCAACCACATCGCCCAGGTTTACGATAAAGGTATGATCTTTTTCTACTCCAACCGACTCAGCTAATAAACGGTGTTGATGTAACATTCTATATTCACCATGTATGGGAATAAAATATTTTGGCATCATTAATGTAAGCATAAGCTTTAGATCTTCTTGATATCCATGTCCTGAAACATGCATGCCTGTTGAACTTCCTGAACCGTAAATGACTTTAGCCCCAAGTGTAAACAAGTTGTCAATAATCTTCGAGACATTCCGTTCATTACCAGGTATTGGAGAAGCTGCTAATATGACTGTATCACCTGCAAGTATTTCTGCGTCACGATAATTTGAAGTGGAAAGTCGAGCAAGTGCAGCTAGTGGCTCTCCTTGACTACCAGTACATAATATAGCAACTTTTTCCGGGGCGAGCTCATTTATTTGACTAGGTTGAATCAACATACCCTCAGGAATGGTTAAATAGCCTCGTTCAATAGCTACATCAACCACATTCACCATACTTCTACCTAGAAGTGCAAGCTTTCTATTGGTTTTGAGTGCAGCATCAACAACTTGTTGAACACGATTAACATTTGAAGCGAAGGTGGAGACAATGACTTTTCTTGTGGCTTTAATAAAAGCTTCCTCCATATGCTCGCCAACCATTTGTTCTGATGGAGTTAAACCCGAGCGTTCTGCATTAGTACTTTCTGATAAAAGAGCTAGAACACCTTTTCTACCAATCTCAGCCATTTTGTGGATATCTGAATGTTGATCATTTACAGGAGTTAAATCGAATTTAAAGTCTCCAGTATGTACGACAACTCCTTCAGGTGTGTGAAAAACAATTCCCAAACAGTCTGGAATACTGTGATTAGTTTTAAAAAAGCTTAAGGAAATTTTATTAAATTCTACAGTAGATTCAGAATCTATTTGAATCAATTCAGTTTCTCTTACAAGATTATGTTCCATTAGCTTTAATTCAATTAAACCAAGTGTAAAACGTGTTCCATATATAGGAACATTCAATTTCTTGAGAAAGTAGGGAATACCACCAATATGGTCTTCATGGCCGTGTGTTACAACTAACGCTTTTATTTTTTCTTTGTTTTCTTCTAAGTAGGTTAAGTCAGGAATGATTAAATCAATACCTAATAGATTTTCATCTGGAAATTTACCTCCGCAATCGACTACAATGATTTCATCGGCATATTGAATCACATACATGTTTTTCCCGATTTCATTCACGCCACCAAGTGCGAATAATGATAATTGATCCGTGGCCATCATATGTCCTCCTATGCAAATAGTATTCATATTATGCCAATAATTTGGTTGTTTATTTGTTAATCGTAAAAAAAACTAGGGTTTTCTTAATTAAAGGAAAAAATTTTGCAGAGAAGTTGAGGTAACTGAATTTCTGTTATATAATAGGTAAGAATCAAATATTCTAAAAATTAGGACGGTGATTCAATATGAACACTGAGAAGAATATGATTGAGGAATTTAGTATTTGGCAAAAACAACTAGGAAAAGCTGATGGTACAATCAAAACCTATATTGGTGTACTAGAAAAATTCGAGGCTTGGTTATCATCAAAAGGTAAATCACTAAATTCGGTCTCTAAGAATGATGTTCAGTTATATATGGATGAACTTGAGAATCAACAAAAAACGGCTGGAACAATTGAAAAATATTTAGCGGCTATTAGTGTTTTTGTTCGTTTTATAGACAAGTCTGAAATTGTTTTGGATATCAAGCGTAAAGAGAAGATTAAGGATACAAGCATTCCTGAATCTCTGGAAGAAAGTGAAGAGAAAAAACTATTACTTGAAGTTAAAGCAGATGGTAATCTTCGCAATATAGCGATTGTTTATACACTATTATATACGGGCATTCGTATATCTGAACTATGTGCTTTAAATTTTGATGATATTCAAGAGGTTGATGGAAAAAAGAAGTTATTAATAAAAGATAATGATGGTGAGATTGATCGTTTTATTCCATTAACAACAGATGTAAGTTATCATCTGGAGAATTATATTGATTCTTTAACTATTAAAAAAGATGCCATTTTTGTATCAAGTGTGAATAAGCGGCTCTCTACTAGAGCTGTGCAGTATATGTTACAAAAATATGATGTTAATCCACATAAGCTTCGTCATACATTTTGCCAGAAGCTAATTAATAAAGGAATTAATCTTCATATAGTTGCAAAATTAGCAGGTCATAAAGACGTTAATGTGACAAAAAGATATGTTGGAAATACACAGCCAAATTTGGATAATGCAATTGATCAAGCTTTTTCATAGGATACACACGGATGCTTTGTCATGGTTAAACCACGTTATATAACGTGGTTTATTTTTTGTGAAACTAATTTTTTGAAAATTGTTGTTCTAAGAAAAAGCAGATTGTTTTTCAATTGAATAACATACTAACCATTATGGATATTCATTCCCTTTATACTATGACTATTGAACTATTTGATTGTAGAAATTTGGTGCTTATGACCTTTTTATTATTGGTGCTAATATAATATGCTTAATTTAATAGAATTATAGTTTGTCGATTTTTAGAAGATTTTTTATATAAACTAGAATATGTTGTCAAATACATAGGTTGTTTGTCATTGGGGGGATATTGATGATTGAAGAACACACGAGATACTCTCGTCTCGCACATATTACAAAATTAATTAATACAAAACTAGAATTGCATGAAGTGTTAGGGCATGTTGTAACGGCCATCTCTGAGGAAATCTTCCAGTGTGATTCAGTTGGAATATACCTCCCTCAAGAAGATGGGACATATCGGGGGTTTGTTGGTAAGCCTGAGTATATTAATGGTGCCACATTGGATATGCATGTAATTGATCCTAAGAAAGACCTCCTTGCAAATGAGGTCCTTGAAACAAAGGAAAGTATTTATATTCCTGATACGTCAAAGGATTCTAGGCCTGACCGTAGAGCGGTCGAGGCATTTAAGATAACTTCTCTTTTAGCACTGCCTATTAATTATGAAGATGAAGTATACGGACTGGTGTTTCTATTTAACTATGGAGTTTATATGAATCTTAAAGATGCTGAGATTCAGGCAGTAGAAGCTTATGTGAATATGGCTGCAGTTGCTATAAGAAATGCGAACAACCTGACAAAAAAGGAAAATCTTATTTCAGAAAAACAGCTTCTTATTGATGTTACAAAGGAACTGTCTCTTTGTTCTACTTTAAATGAAGTATTGGATAAATGTTTTTCATATGTAGGAATAGTCTTGAAAAATAAAAATATTGGGGCTCATTTATTAGATCCTGTTGCAGAAAAACAAATTAAGCCAGCCAGTCTTAGTAAAGGAAGCGATTGGACAGAAGAAGCCTGGATGAAAACTCATAATGTTATAAACATCGACCATTCAACAGATAAACTTTTTCAAGAGGTTATAAAAACGAAAAAGGCTGTGTTCATCCCGGATGTTTACTGCGACCCACGTCCTAACCATGAGGCGTGCCGTTCATTTGGTATTAAAGGTATTCTTATGCTGCCAATTGTAACAATGGGTGAAATATTGGGATTACTTGCTATTGTAAATCTAGGACAAAATAAACGTGTTTACACACAAGCTGAAATTCAGTTAGCACAGTCTATTGTTGAAGCGACTGCGTCTGTTTTATCACATATTATTTATATGGAGAAACAGGAACTTATCATAAAGAAGAGAACCTGTGAGTTAACAGAAAAAAATACGGAGCTTGAGGATGTTGTTGGAGAATTACAACGTTTAAGTCGTGAAAAGGAATTGATTCTAAATTCGGCAGGAGATGGAATTGTCGGTGTTAACATTGAAGGTAACATCTCTTTTTGTAATCCAGCTTCCGAAACAATATTAGGTTATAGTGAAAAGGAACTAATCGGTAAACCGTATAAAATCTTTTTTCATAAAAGTGATCAAACTCTACATAAGCAGGGGAATAAAGGTAACGGTGTAACAACCTATACTGATGCAGTATTTATTCGTAAAGATGGATCAAATTGTCCGGTTGAATATTCCTCAACGCCAATTAAAGAAGAAAAAAAGCTAGTTGGCTACGTTGTAACATTTAAAGACATTACGTACCGAAAACAAATGGAAGAGAAAATAAACTATCATGCTTATTATGATAGTTTAACAAATCTTCCTAATCGACTGTTATTAAAAGATCGACTTGATCAAGGATTAGTATATGCACAGTTGCACAAAGAAAAACTAGCGGTGCTGTTTTTGGATTTAGACCGATTTAAAACCATTAATGATATGCTTGGCCATAGCTATGGTGATTTATTATTAAGAATGGTAGCAAAAAGATTAAAAGAATGTGCTTACAATGGCTGCACGGTTTCACGTCAAGGTGGGGATGAATTTACTATTATTTTACCTGTAGCACGAAATGAATTCGCGATAAGGGAATTCGCGGAAAATATTATCTCTGCTTTTGAGGAACCTTTTGATCTTAATGGAAATGAGATTTTTGTTAAGGCGAGTATCGGCATTAGCTTGTTTCCTCAAGACGGTGAGAAAGCTGATGACTTAATTAAAAAAGCTGATACAGCCATGTACAAAGTGAAGGAACTTTCAGGAAATGATTATCAATTTTATACTTCGTCAATGGACAAGCGGACAATGGATAATGTGAAACTGGAAACGTCTTTATACCGAGCGTTGGATCTTAATGAATTTCTTGTAGTATATCAACCGCAATTTGATTATAAGCATAAGAAAGTTATTGGAGTGGAAGCACTTCTTAGATGGAACCACAGTTCAAAAGGAATGATTCCACCAGGACAGTTTATTCCACTTGCTGAAGAAACAGGGCTTATCGTGCAAATAGGTGAATGGGTACTTAAACAATCATGTAAACAACTTAAGGAATGGCAAGAAAAAGGATATAAGCATTTCTCAATATCTGTTAATGTATCGGCTCAGCAATTTAATAAAAAAGACTTTGTCACTATGGTTAAAAATATCTTAGCAGAAACACAACTTGATCCCAGTTATCTAGAGCTCGAATTAACTGAAAACTTGATTATCCAAAATACTGAGGAAACTCTATCTAAGATGTCTGAACTTAAAAAATTAGGAATTAAGATTTCAATTGATGATTTTGGAACAGGATACTCATCACTAGGATATTTAAGGAACTTTCCAATCAATACGTTAAAAATTGATCGATCTTTTATTAACGATGTTTGTCACGATTCAAAAAATGCAGCAATAACCAATACAATTATTACATTAGCGCACAATTTAAACTTACATGTTATTGCTGAAGGTGTGGAAACCAAAGATCAAATTGATTTTCTCTTATCAAGTGATTGTCACCTTGTGCAAGGTTTCTACTTTTCACCACCTGTAAAAGCAGACGATTTTTTTGAAAAGTACTTAAATTAGTTTTTACTATTTAATAGTCAGGAGGATAAAATGAAGGCAATTCGAGCTGTGCTTAACTATTTACATAATGGTGGAGTGAAATATATATTTGGAATTCCAGCAGGTTCTGTGAATGCGTTTTTTGATGAGTTGTATGATCTCCCAGAGATAACTCCTATTGTTACAAAGCATGAAGGTGCTGCTTCATATATGGCTGCTTCTTATGCAAAATATTCTCAGAGTTTAAGTGTTTGTATAGGATGTAGTGGACCAGGTGGTACAAACTTAGTTACAGGTGCAGCAAATGCAATGCGAGAGCATTTACCCGTTTTGTTTATAACAGGTGCTGTTCCTGTAAATACTGTTGGACTTAATGCTTCGCAAGAGCTAAATGCACAACCAGTATTTGAACCTGTTACGAAGTTTAGTGCTACTGTAAACCGTTCTGATGAACTTATGGACATTGTTGAAGAAGCGGTGAATATTGCCATGTCAGGTGTTCCGGGGCCAGTTCATGTTGCGATCCCAATAGATATTCAGCTTGAAATGGTTGATGAAAATATTGAAATTCCTGGATTCCCAGTCATGAAAAAGGTTGTTCCTCAACAAGAGATTGTAGAAAAAACTGCCCAAAGGTTGCTACACCATCAAGATGGAATTATTTTTGTCGGACAAGGAGCAAGACAAGCTGTTGATGAAGTAATTGAATTAGCAGAACTACTAAATATGTCAATTATTTGTTCTCCGCAAGCAAAAGGTTTAATGGAAGACAGTCATCCGCTGTTTAAAGGAGTATTTGGTTTTGCTGGTCATGAGAAGGCTTCTGAAATTGTTAATGAAAGCCAAGGGGATACTCTTCTTGTTGTTGGTTCAAGCTTAGGTGAAACTGCCACAAATAATTGGAATGTTAATTTAACAAAAAATAGAGAAGTTATCCAAATTGATTTCGATTCAACTGTTTTTAATCGCAAATACCAAGTTAATATACCTATAGTAGGGGATTGTAAGTTAACATTACGTACAATCATTGAAGAGGTGAAAAAGCATGTTAATGATCAACATGTTTATTTCAAGAAAGAAGAGTTTTTCGAACTTGAACATCATTTGGGAGAGTTTAACTCTCAAAATGTGTTAGTAGCTCTACAAAGAAGTTTACCAGAGTCTACTCGATATACAATTGACATTGGTGAATTCATGTCATATGTTATTCATTACATGAAGGTAAAAGAGCCTCATACATTTGATATTAATGTCCATTTCGGTGCCATGGGTACTGGAATAGGAACAGCAATAGGAAGTAAATTAGCTGAACCCAAAAGAGATGTTGTTTGTATAACAGGTGACGGTTGTTTCTTTATGCACGGTATGGAAATATTAACAGCAAAGGAATATGAGTTACCTATCCTTTTTGTTGTGATGAATAATGCACGTCTTGGTATGGTTTATCATGGACATAACTTACAATATCAACGATCGCATTCACGCTTCGAACAAAAAGCAGTGAGTATTGCTACAGTAGCAGAATCAATGGGTATATCCAGTGCATGTGTTCAACGAATGGAAGATTTAACACCAGAACTTATTCTACAGCTACAGTCTGAAAAGGGCCCTTCTGTATTGGAAATTCAACTTGTTGATCAAAATATTCCACCAATGGGTGATCGAGTAAAATTTCTTTCATCGTTTGGAAAATAAGAAACTCTTTAGATGGTTAATAACATTCACCACAACGGTATATGACAATAAAAAGCTGACGGTATTTTTGCCGTCAGCTTTTTTACTATTTTATTGTTCAATTTTTGGCTTTGTAATTAACTCGGCTTCAATAATGTATCGTTGTGGTGCTGGTCCGATATAGGTGAAAGGATAGCAGGTTGTAAGTGTTAGCGTACTTTTTGGTTTCGGAACAATTACCGTTTTATCGTTTTTATTGACAATTCTAATCTTTTTAATTTTGTATATAAAAGAAAAATCTGAACGGTTCACGATTAGTTTATCTCCAACGACTAAAGAATCAAGTTGACGAAAAAAGGTATCGCGATGTGCTGATAAGACTGAGTTACTATCCTCACCAGGTAAGGGTGTTGATGTTATATGACCAACACCCTTTTTAAGGATTTCCTCACTTGCTCCCTGAAATATAGGCAATGTTCTATCGAGCTTAGGAATAGTTAATATTCCTATTTTAGCACCTTCTTCAGGAGGGTCTGAATTGACGGTTTTTATTGTTTTACCTTGTTGAGGTGGAGAATAGGATGCTTTTACCTCTTGTTCGTTTATCGATTGAAATCCAATTGTAATCCAATAGGTTTGATAGATAAAAACGGTGATTCCAACTAAGATTAGCCCGATAGATAGATAAGAGACAATCCTAGTAGCCATTACTTAACCTGTTGAGGTCTTTTTGTTAAGAAAAATCCTGTTATTCCCACACCAATAGCTAATAATCCGAGAAGCATATTCATCCATAATGAAGAAGCTGTATCCGGTAATCGGTTGTGTAGAAGGTTAGTTAGCTCTCCGGCCATATCTCCTACTTCCGCAAGTTCAATACCAGATTCAATAAAGAATTCAGAGCTTAACATATCTTCAGATAAACTCATATCTAAAAGCATATCTCCATTTGTGTTATATAACTCTATTGTTAATGTATTACCATATAGCTCTTCCATATTCATTAGTTCTTTAAAAGTAACCTCTGTTCGCACTCCATTGTTATCATCTAAATAGAAGCGTGCATCTAGTTGTAAAACCTTCATCATATCTTGAAGGATTGAAACTAATTCATCCTGTTGTGCATCAGTTAAAACTGACATATCTTCCATCATTAAAAATGGATCAAGCCTTGTTATTATGCGTTCCATTTCTTGCTCTAACTGCTGTTCATCAAGTGCCATGAAATGGTTAAATAAGGAGTCTACCTCTTCATCAGTTAAACCGATTAAAGCTAGAAATTCCTCAATCTCTGCCATTTCTCCATCATGATCTAAATAAAAGCTTAAGGCAACATCAAGATCTTCAATGAAATAATAATCATCAAGAGTTTCACCAAATTCGGCTAAAACAACATCCATTTCTTGTCTGGTCATTTCATAAGAAGCTAATAATTCAGCTAGGTTTTCATCAGTTATCGGAGTTCCTAACATAAAGCGAAGATCTTCTGCTGTTTCAAAATCATCTAAACTTAATTCATAATACTCAAGATAATCTATTAACTCTTGTTGCGACCATCCTAATTCGGTTAATATCTGATCAATATCTTCCTGAGGTGGTGCAGCAAGTGCAGGTTGCTGTGTTAAACAAAACAATGCAACACATAAAACAATTATTTTTTTCATAAAAATTCCCTCCAAAAATAGTAGATGATGGTAGTATTAGAACAATTTCCATAACTATTCATAAATAGGGAAAAAACTACAGTTATTCACTCAATATGTATGATTTTCCATCTAGAGGCAAAAGCTATAGAAAACGCAGCATCAAATGAGGGGAACTTTGTTATGAATAGTGAAAAAGATCAGGTGGTAGCTACTATTAAGGAGGAACTTAAGGGTTCTTCAGACTTGGTGGTTCAACAATTGGATGCGAAAGAGAAAAAATGCGAATTTTATTATATTAGCAGCATTTGCAATAAAAAAAAGATACATGATGATATTTTAACGCCTTTTTTTGAGGTTGAGGATATTAAAAAGTACAAAGATTATTTGTTTTCACTGTCAGGAATTAGAGAACTGAAACAAGATGATAATCCAGTCGATTTATTAATACGTGGTTCTATGGTTATTTCAATTAATGAAGCATTATTAACGATGGAAATAAAAGAGTTTGTAAACAAAAACATTCCTGAAACAACAATTGAAACAACAATTCAAGGGCCTCAAACAGGATTTAGTGAAGATTTAGAAACAAATATAAACATTCTTCGTCATCGCTATCATCAACCAACACTGGTGATAGAAGATGAAAAGGTTGGGAAAAAAACACAACAGAATATAAATATTATTTACGATTCTAAAGAGGTTGATTGGGACGTATTAAGAGATTTCAAAGACAAACTTAAAGCAATCGATAAGGATGTGGTTCAATCATCCGGGCAACTCTCAAGGTTAATAAGTGGAAAAAAGGCATTCTTATTTCCGACCATTGTTATATCCGAACGACCTGATCGAGTTGCCTATAACTTATCAAAAGGTAAGGTAATCATTTTAATGGAAGGTACAAGGTTTGCGCTTATTTTGCCTTCGGTCTTTTATGACTTTATGAGTTCAATGGATGATTTGTATCAACCGAAAGGAATTACAAGATTTCTTCTCTTTTTAAGGTATTTTGGCCTTGCTACTGCTCTTTTACTTCCTGCGATATATGTAGGAATTACTGCATTTAATCCAGAGTTGTTTAGGGTCCAGCTCGCTCTGTCAATTGCAGGCAGTCGTGCGTCTGTTCCATATCCTGCTTATATTGAAGTGTTATTTATGTTAATAATGATGGAGCTTTTAACAGAGGCAAGTATTCGGTTGCCAAAAGCAATAGGACCAACTGCTACAACAGTTGGAGGTCTTATTTTGGGGCAAGCGGCTACAGAGGCAGGGCTTGTGAGTAATATTATGATTATTATTGTATCAGCAGTTGCAATATCTAACTTTGTTATCCCAATAAATGAAATGGGCTTTGCGATGAGGGTGACAAAATACTTTTTACTTGCAATGGCAACCTTTATAGGATTAATTGGAGTTATCGTAGCTTTAATAGGACTCATTTTTTATTTAGTTAGTTTGAATAGTTTTGGACAGCCATATTTAGGAGTCTTTCTTAAAGAAAACTTAAAAAAATGAATATTAGGAAATACGTAATGTAATGAGGAGCATTATCCCAATTCTACTAAAAAACTAGGAAGATGATTATGTCAAAGCGGTTTATCTATGTCATGTTAATTCTAAATATGTTAACAAATATCGTAGCTTATGTTCCAATGGTATTAATAGAAAATCGAAGTAATGGCTCAATATTAGCTATGATTTTAGCTGTACCGATCGGGATTATAATCATCTATTTTTTCACAAGGTATATGAGCAATTTCCCATACATGGGATTGCCAGAAATACTTGATAAATATACACCTAAATGGTTTCGATTAATTTTTCTGTTTATACAAGGTGTTTTATGGTACGTAGCAGGATTAGTTACATTAGTTGCTTTTACGAATATTTCAAAGCAGTATATTAATCCCGATATGGATGAGCTTCTGATTATGGTTACTTTTTTAATTGTCATTGTATTTGGAGCAATTTTACCATCAAAAAAGGTCTTATATGCAACGGAAATTATCTTATTACTTAATCTCCCCTTCATTGCTTTTATCATATTTAAGTCATACTTCAATGAAGACTTAATGTGGGATTCAGTTCGTGTTGCTGTAACGCATTTTCAAGAATTTCCAAGTTTTGAATCAATTTCTACGGCTACATTTGTTTACACAGGTTACACAAATCTTGTTATTTTTAATCGTTTATATAAGGAAGTAAAAGTTAAATATTTATGGCTTGTTGGAGTACTAGGATTTTTCACATTAATCACTACTTTTATCATTCCAATAGGGCTGAATGGATTTGATGGAGTTGAATCCTTTACATTTCCTTGGATTGCGACAACAGAAGCAATGCGAATTGAGTTAGGTTTTATTGAAAGAATTAGTTTTCTTTTCCTAGCTTTATATATCAATGTTTCTTTAGCCAGTGTTATACTCCATTGGCATGTGGGATTAGAGCAGTTAAAGAGTGTTTTCCCAGCTATTAAATTTAAAAACAAAGATATTAAGCCTTTTATTCTTGTTGGAACTTTTGCATTGTTAGGTTTGGTTGTTCAACATTTTTTTCAGGAAAAGACGATAGGAGATATTGCAAAAGTGTGGATGATGCTCTTGTTGCCTGCCCAAATTGCGGGCTTAGTCCTTTTGAAGATATTATCAATAAGAAAGGAAAAGCTCTCAAAATGAAAATCAGAATCTTATTGGTTGTTTCCGCTATGCTCCTATTCTTAGGTGGGTGTGGATATAAAGATATTGACCGGCGCTTTTTTGTTGTTTCGGTTGGAGTGGACAAATCTGAGGGAAATGAGAATAAGTATGATATTACGTTAAAGTTAGCAGTTCCATCAAGTGAAACAAAAACAGGAAGCAATGAATCACGGATGATGACCGAATCCGCTGAAACGATTTCTGAGGCAGTAAGAATAATTAAGTCAAAAGTAGATAAAGAGTTAGATTTTAGCCATACAAAAATGATTATATTAGGTGAAAATATTGTTGAAGAGGACTTAACAAATATCCTAGATTGGTTTTATCGTAGACGTGATATTCAAGCTATTGCCTGGATGGCAGTTGGAAGCCCATCTGCTCTATCAGTACTTGAAGCAGAGCCTCCCGGAGAGAGAGTACCATCAAATGCACTGTTTTTGAGCTTTGGGAATTTTGGAACTGAAACACCCTATATAACATCTATTTATGTATTTGACTTTAGAAGAAAGCAAACAGAAAGAGGCATTGATCCTGTTTTGCCAATTATTAAAACTGACGAGGAAGCATTCTCTATTAACAAAACAAGCCTTCTCTCAAATATGAAACAAGCCTTAATTTTGTCAGGGGAAGAAACAAAATACTTTAACATGTTAAGAAATAGGGCTTCAAAATTTGAAATTAAGGTAGTAAAAGCAGGGAAACCCTATTTTGTTTTTTCAACAGATAAGATTAAGGCAAGCTTTGATTTGAAAACTGACAAAAACAATCGTCCTGTTATATCTTATGATGTTCATCTAAGTGGTATTGTTGAAGAAGCTTTTGAAACATTAGATGAAGGTAAAGCTAGTGAGTATGAAAAAAAGGTAAAAATTGAAGTGAAAAAACAAATTAACAGCCTGCTAAAGAAAATGCAAAAGGAAAAGGTAGATCCACTTGGGTTTGGATTAAGGTATCGTGCAACAAAAACAGGTAAAGAATTTAATAAAATAGAAAAATGGGATGAAATTTATCCTGATGTTCAATTTAAAGTAAATATATCAGTGGAAATGAAGAATGTAGGAATAATACATGACCAGGAAGGATATCCTGAATGATTAATTAGAGACAACTTTCCATCAGGAATAAATTTTCATATGAAAAAGTAAGCAGCTTGATGGAGGGATAGTATGATATTAATAGGTGCAGATAAACCACACCATGCTCACAGATTTTCAGCTGTCACAACGACATATCGGGAACATTTTCATATAATTGATGGATTTACAAGGGAAGTAAATGGCAATAGTTTTGATCGCCACCGCCATTTATATAGAGGAATTACTTCTTTTAAAAATAAACATTATCATCGATTCTATGGTGAAACAGGTCCTGCTATACCGTTACCGGGTGGAGGTCATTATCACTTATTTGAAGATCGAACTTATTATAATTATGACGAGCCGATCGATATAGAATATGGTGGTGTGCTGTATGGTGATGGAGAACGTCCAAAACACGATCACCGATTTAAGGGAAGAACTTATGGGATTGTGGGGGAAGATCCGCTTGCTAGAATATCATGTACGGGAATTGCGACTAATTTAATTAATCATAAAGGCTCATGAAAAAAGAGGCGGGGTTTACCCCACCTCTTTATTTTTTTATCTATAAATCTTTGAACCACCGTCAATAAATTCTTTTGACTTTTCTTTCATTCCTTCAGTTAATAACTCATGCATTGGTTTACTTGAGTCATTCCCCAATTCTCTAATGTCATGTGATATTCTCATAGAGCAAAATTTCGGTCCGCACATTGAACAAAAGTGAGCTGTTTTTGCCCCTTCAGCAGGTAAAGTTTCATCATGGTATTCTCTTGCTCTTTCTGGATCTAAGGAAAGATTAAACTGATCATGCCACCTAAATTCGAAGCGTGCCTTTGAAAGAGCATCATCTCTGTTTTGTGCTCCAGGATGACCTTTTGCTAGATCTGCAGCATGTGCTGCAATTTTGTAGGCAATTACACCTTCTCGAACATCTTCTTTATTTGGTAAACCTAAATGCTCTTTTGGTGTTACATAGCAAAGCATGGCTGTTCCGAACCAACCAATCATCGCAGCACCTATAGCAGAAGTGATGTGATCATAGCCTGGAGCAATATCAGTAGTTAACGGACCTAAGGTGTAAAATGGAGCTTCTTTACAAATCTCCTGCTGCTTCTCAACATTCTCTTTTATAAGATGCATTGGAACATGGCCTGGGCCTTCAATCATCACTTGAACATCGTAATTCCATGCGATCTCTGTTAATTCACCAAGAGTCTCCAGCTCAGCAAATTGAGCTTCATCATTTGCATCGGCGATCGAGCCTGGTCTTAATCCATCACCTAAAGAAATGGAAATATCATATTTTGAGAGAATTTCACAAATATCTTGGAAGTGAGTATATAAGAAATTTTCTTTGTGATGAGCTAAACACCATTGCGCTAAAATGGAGCCGCCTCTAGAAACAATTCCAGTGGTCCGTTTAACTGTTAAAGGGATATATCTAAGAAGTACTCCAGCATGTATAGTAAAATAATCTACCCCTTGTTCTGCCTGTTCAATAAGCGTGTCACGATAAACTTCCCATGTTAAATCTTCAGCAATTCCATTCACTTTTTCCAATGCCTGATAAATAGGGACAGTACCAACGGGAACAGGAGAATTTCGGATAATCCATTCACGGGTTGTATGAATGTTTTTCCCTGTTGAAAGGTCCATTATCGTGTCTGCTCCCCACCTAGTTGCCCATGTCATTTTTTCAACTTCTTCTTCGATAGAAGAGGAAACAGCAGAATTTCCGATATTAGCATTAATTTTAACGTGAAAATTTTTCCCTATAATCATTGGTTCTGTTTCGGGATGATTAATATTTGCGGGAATAATAGCACGGCCAGATGCAACTTCTTCACGTACATATTCGGGGTCCATTTGCTCTCGAATAGCAATATACTCCATTTCGGGTGTTATAATCCCATTTCTAGCATAATAAAGCTGTGTTACGCGGTTACCGTCTTTTGCCACAAACGGGTGAATTTGATTAGAGGGAAAAACCTCTAAGTTAGAATGTTTACTAGAAGCTTTATATCCATTATCCTCTGGCTTAATTTCTCGTCCTTCGTATCGTTTAACATCATTACGATCAAGGATCCATTTTTCTCTCGCTCTTGGTAATCCTTTTCTAATATCAATTTCAGCAGTTATATCAGTGTATGGTCCACTAGTGTCATAAACTCGAACAGGTGGATTAACTTCTTCACCATATGTATTCTTCGTTACACTCTGAGTAATTTCTCTTACAGGAACTTGAATGTCAGGATTACTTCCTTGTACATAAACTTTTTTACTTCCGGAAAATGGCTGTTTAATTGTAATCTTCATACTTTCTCCTCCTTGAAAATGAAAGTGATCGATTGAAACATCAGCGGAAGGCAAAAATAAAAACGGGTTCTGAAATTCAGAACCCGTTCAATAGGTGTAGGTAGAAATGTAAAAAGATGCGCGCTTATCCCTTTACAATTGTCGCTACTTCCCTACGCTGGTATCATCCAGATCAGGTTCAAAGGGTCAAAGAACTTCAAACGCGTTCCTCTCTCAGTCCAAGCTAATGGACTCCCCTAGTAGAAAATGGTAATTTAATTAAAATCAGTTATAATCATAACATAATTATCCATATAGTCAACAGAATATTTTGAATAATAAGAGGAGGTGAAGTACCCTTACCTTTTCATCAATTGTCGACGGAGCTTCTTCATACGGACGTGCCATTCTTCAGATAGTTCACTAAGAGATAGAATCTTTTCAACTTGAGATAGATCATCTTTTTGATGGAAAAATGTATCGTGAATGGCTGCAACTGAAATTCCTGCAGAATGTTTTTTTAACAGTTTAATACTTGAATTTGAAGAGATTTTCCCTTCCTCTAAAACACGAAAGAAATAACCGGTATAACCATGTTCAACGATCTTATTTAATAATGTGTTGATATCTGTATACTTGTTGATCGTTGAACAAGGAAATCGTCCTTGTGAAACTTGAACTACAACTTCACCAATTTGATAAATATCACCTATACATACATCTGTTTCTTTCATACCTGAAACTGTTAGGTTTTCTCCAAAAGCAGCTTTTGGTAATGTTTGTTTATAAAGGTTCTCCCAAAATTCATAATGTTCGTAGGGATAAACACAAATGACACGTTCAGCCCCTCCATGGTACTCGTGGTTAGCTACATCATCGTCTACAATATTGCTTGCTTTAACCTCTAGTTTTTCAACTTGATTCTTACATATCCCTGAGCGAAATTCTTTTCCTTTATGTTCAAGTGTAGATGGTTTTCCTTTACTAAGCCAAATAATTTTTTGATTCAATAGTATCACTTCCTCATGTATTTATCTTTGTGTCAATAATAGAAAAAAATACACCATAACCTTATTAAATGGTGTATTTTCAAGAAAGCTAAATTTTTTTTTTCTTATTTATAGGTAAAGGATTATTTTTATTCATTTCAATATTTAAAATTTCATCTAAGTTTTGACTAGCAACCAATGTTCGTTGTGCACTAATTCCATCTTCTTTGGCGATTGAAAACATTCTTTTTCGGTATTCTTCTATTACTGCATCTAGTGATTTCACACTGAACACCTCGAGATTTACATATATAGATATATAGGTGGTAAAAAGTCCTATTAAATCTATTATCGGTTATTTTTGCCAATTGTAAATAGGGAAATATGCTTTTTATGTGTAATTTTTTGAAAATATAGAAAAAAGAAGGGTTAACGATTGTGGAATGAGAGAATAAGGGGAAATATCAGCTAGTTTGTTTATTGAGGGAAGCTAAAATTTATCGCTGCAGCAAGAGATGATGTGCTGTCTGCAGCGATAATGATTAATTTCTGCCACGTCCAAACCTGAATTGTGCGTTCAACTGACCTTGTAGCATTTTTTTTCTAACATCAGCTTCACTTTCTCGTTGTCTTTCTTTTAATCTCATTTCTTTTAAGATTTCAGTTGTTTGTACACCGTCCTCTCGTTTATCTGCGATGTCCATTAGTGTCTCAATATCAGAGAACGAATATTTTCTAGTACCTCGTTCATTCCGATATGGAGCAATTAGTTTTCTTTCTTCATAATATCGAATTTGTCTCAACGTTAATCCAGTCAACTCACTGACAGTACCAATTGAGATTACCTTTTTATCCTTGTATGAGCGGTCTTGGTGATTCATTACTCCACCCCTTAAAACATTCTTTTTACAAGTATATCCTGTTATGTAAGGAATGGCTTTTGTTTTGTTAGAAAATCTAACATAAAAATATGGGATTTTAAAATGGGTGTTAGGAATACTCACAGTGAAACTGAATCTTCTTTTAGATGAGGATAAAATGGGGAAAAACGCAAGGGATTTATAACATCGTTAGAACATTCTGAGCATTCACGTTGCTTAATCAGAAATTGCATATTCAACCTATAAATTCTTTATAGGAATCGTGAGGAAACCCGGTATTGAGTTGCACGAGGATTTGTTGGGTAAGAAAGCTTAAAAAGGTGAGTGGAAATATTGAGGTTACCTCTTCATACTGATTTGTTTTAGAATTGTAAATTGTTAGGATATCAATTTTCTCATTTTTTAAGATTGCCATGTATAATTGCTGAGCTTTCGGCTCATCTTGGTTAAGGTAGAAAACCGTTGTTCTCAAATGATCTGCCTTTTTTGCTATAACCTTTACTTTCACAAGTTTCAACTCCTTAAAGTGTTGAAACTATTGTCGACAAATTTTTAAGAATTTAATCAAATTAATACAATCTTAATAACTCGAAAGAAAATCTTAACATTATATTAATCGTCACATAATATTTTTGAGGTAAAGTAAGAAAGGTAAAATTATTAAATATGGAGATGAGTGCTATGAGCAAAATGTTACAAACTGCACTTGAGGAACAAAGAAATTATTACTCTCAAAAACTACTTGCAATTGGTGTTTATAATGGTCAGGTTATGAATAAGATGACGCTAACCGAACTTAAAAATGAATATAATTATTTCTATCATAATGTTCCGAATGTAAAGAAAAAAGGGAATTCTGCGGGATGATAGAGGATGAGAGCTCCACTTAATAGATAAAGAGCTCTCTATACATTACATGCTTATTCTTGTATGGATTTAATAAAAAATTCATTAAATGGGTCGTGTAATATGGTCTTAAGTGCTTGGAATTCTTTTTTTACTTGATCAAGATTCTCTATGGAGGAGTGGATATAGAGATCAAGAATTTCTGAACGGAAATCATGTTGATCATTTTTTTTACAGTGAATTAATCTGTCAATTTCAGTCAATACAAGATGATCATTTGAACATTCCTCAAAGATCCATTTCTTCCCTATTTCTGGAAACTCACGATGATTAACAATCCACATACAGCATGCAATGGGTTTTATTACATTTAAATATAGTTTTGTTTTTGATTTATTCGTTTCAAATAAAGATTGATGATTTCTTTTTGCCATGCTTAAATAGTGATGCAGGACGGAAACTGGGGAAAAAGAAAGTTTTGATAGTTTTCTTATTTCTTTTCTAAAAGAAGGGTGACTATGATAGATGATAGGAGAATGAATCCACTCTAGCAATGTTGGATTAGATTTCAAAAGTAGTTGCAGAGCTTTTTTTATATCCCACCCAACATATTCCTCGTTATCATTTATAGAATACTCTAAGGTATTCTTTCCTTCTATAAGCTGTAAGTACCGGTTCATTTCACGTTTATAAATAAATCGAACATCACAATCACTAAAAGATGTGTTCATATTCCATGCTCTGCTTCCAGATTCGCACGCATATAGAATTTTAATATTTTGCTCTTTTTCTATTTTCTCTAATGTTTCTAGTATTTTTTTATTCATAAGTCACCTCAAGATACATCTTTTCTTCTTTTTCTCCTTTAATACCTTCAAATATTCAATGATTAATAGTAAAATAAAAAAGAATCTAAAAATTGAATAGTTTATCTATGGTTAATTTTGAACAAGAGGGCGATGGAATGAGATCATTTACTGAAGAAGAATTACAGAATGCATTAGATTTATTTCGTGTATTTGCAAGAGCTTTTAAAAGTATTTCCGAGCATTCTATCCGAGATAGTAAAGAGCACGGGTTTAATCCAACAGAATTTGCTGTTTTGGAATTATTGTTTACAAAGGGGCCGCAAAAATTACAGCAAATTGGTTCAAGATTGTTACTTGTTAGTGGAAATGTTACCTATGTTATAGATAAGCTTGAAAAAAACGAGTTTATCTATCGAGAACAGGATCCTAAGGATAAGCGTTCTATTTACGCTAAACTAACTGACAAAGGGCAAAACTATCTAGAAGAAATCTATCCTATACATGCTATACGGATTGCTCGTGCATTTTCAGGTCTTTCGGATGAAGAACAGGAACAATTGAAAGCGTTATTAAAAAAAGCTGGAGTTCATAGTCAACACTTGCTATTTAGATAGACAAAATGTTAATTAGTTTTGTAAACGTTTTCCGAGGAGTGACTCATACAGGTCACTCCTTTTTATTTTCTAAAACAAAATAAGATAAACCACTAAGCTGTATATTTGCCCTTGTAAAGATAGTCACGTATCCTAATAATTAAATGCTACGAAAAGAATGGATGACTCAAAACATGTTAAAACTTGAAATAGCAATTGTAAGAATTTATATTGAGTTAGATATTACATAATAAATCTTACTTTTATAGAGAGGGGTAAAGAATGAAAATAAGTTCTTTTTCAATAAGAAGACCTGTGTTTACTATCGTGACAATGATCCTTGTTTTAATACTTGGTGCTGTTTCTGTTATAAATATTCCATTGAAGCTGATACCGGAAATCAATCCTCCAATTGGTGTAGTCGTGACCAATTATCAAGGTGCTGGGCCTAATGAGGTGGTTGAAAAGGTATCAAAACCATTAGAAGAGGCACTTTCAACAGTTCAAGGAGTGGACACAATCACCTCCACCTCACAGGAGAATGCAAGTTTAGTTATTATGCAATTTTCTTGGACAACACATATTGATGATGTTCAGGATGAAATTAAGGCGAAAATGGGGGATGCACTGCTTCCTGATGATGCTGGTGATCCACGTTTCTTAAAGTTCGATCCATCACAGTTTCCAATTATTCAACTTTCGTTAACATCAAGTGAAAACGCTGATCAGCTACAAGAGCTTGCAAAACAATTAGAGCAGGAATTAACCAAAACAGTAGGTGTAGCAAGTGTAAACCTCTCAGGTGTAACTACAGATGAGGTTAGTGTTGTCATTAATCAAGAAAAGTTAGAAGAATATGCAGTTAGTCAATCAGAAATTGTGGATGTTATTAGAGCAAACTCAGTAACAACACCTGGAGATCCCGTTGTCACAGAAGGCAAACAGCTAACAACCAGGGTGATTAGCAGTATTGATTCTGTTGATGTATTAAAAGGTCTCGTTGTAAAAAAGAACCCAGCAAATGGAGATAATATAACAATAAAAGATGTGGCAGCTGTTGCTATTACACCACAAAAATCAAATACCATTACCCGTGCAAATCAAGAATCTTCTTTATTAGTAAGTGTACTGCAACAATCGGATGCCAATACTGCTGCTGTTTCAGATGCTTTTCAAGAAAAACTAGATGACATGCTATCAGAGGAAGAGTATGAATCTATTGAAGCGGATATTATTTTTGACCAAGGAGATTATGTTGACCAGGCTATCGGTAACATGGTCAATACTCTAGTAATCGGTGGACTTCTTGCCATGCTGATTTTATTTATCTTCCTTAAAAGTGTTAAAAGTCCTTTAATCATTGGGATAGCCATTCCATATTCCGTTATTGTGACGTTTGTGTTAATGTACTTTTCAAATTTCACCCTAAATATTATGACCTTAGGTGGTTTAGCACTAGGAATTGGTATGCTTGTTGATAATGCCATTGTTGTAATAGAAAATATCTATCGACACTTATCTATGGGAAAGAGCCCGAAAGAAGCAGCTTATCAAGGGGCAAAAGAGATGGGACCTGCCATCATTGCATCTACGCTAACAACGGTTGCTGTGTTTTTACCTGTTGTCTTTATAACGGGAATCATTGGAGATCTTTTTACAGAATTTGCGTTAACAATTGCTTTTAGCCTATTTGCTTCACTATTTGTTGCGTTAACAATTGTTCCAATGCTCGCAAGTCAATTATTAAAAAAACCCCGCGAAAACATAGAGAAGGTTCGAAGAGAGTCTTCATTTATGCACTCATTAGATGGAACAATAAGATGGGCACTCCGAAATCGTGCACTAGTTTTGATTTTAACGTTAATGGTTTTTGCTGGAAGTTTATATGGGTTCACAAGGGTAGGAGCAGTCTTTCTTCCAAATACTGATGAAGGTTTTTTTACAATTGATGTTGAACTCGAAAACGGTACTGCTTTATCGGCAACAAGTGAAGTTGTTGACTCGATAGAAAAAGAGCTAGAAGAAGAGGAAAATGTTGAATTATTTGTAAGTTTAATTGGCTCTACACAGGAAGAATCCTTTAGAGGATCTGGAAGTACTAACATAGCCGAAATCTATGTGAAATTAAAAGAATTACAAAGTAGGGATATATCTACATTTGATTTTATTGATGATATAAAGAAGTCAATAGAGCAAGCGGCGAATCAGGTAAATAATACAGCTGAGCTTTCTTTTAACACCCAATCTTCAACAGGTTCAACACCTAATACTTTGAGTTTTCACGTTAAAGATACAAATGAGACTCGTTTAAAAGAATCTATTGCTAAAATAGATGAAGCGTTACTCGATATTGAAGAGGTAGCTGAGTTAAGCAATGATCTAACTGAAACTGTTGAAGAAATACAGATTAAGGTGAATCGTGAAGAAGCACTTGAAAATGGATTAACTCCTGCTCAGATTGGTATGGTTGTTAATGATGTAACAAGAGGAACAGACACAATTCAAATGACGAATCAAGAAAACAACGAGATTTATACAGTGAATGTGCGATATGAAGATTCTGTTCGTGAAAATATTGATGCATTAAAACAATTGCTTATTAAAAAGCCAGATAATAGCTTTGTAAATTTAGGTGATGTGACAACCATTGAAGTTGGAGAAGGCCCGGTTTCTATTCAGAGAATCGATAAACAACTAGCTGTACAATATACATTACGGTACGAGAATACGACAAATTTAGGTGATATTTCAAAAGTTGTTGATGAAGAAATAGAAGAGCTTGATCTGCCGGAAGAAACGGAAATTGAATTTGGCGGTGATCGAGAACTTTTAGAATCTTCAATGGACGATATGATATTGGCTTTTGTTCTTGCAATCGTTTTTATCTACATTGTCATGGCTGCACAATTTGAATCTTTCAAATATCCATTTGTTATTATGTTTACCGTCCCATTAATGTTAATTGGAGTTGCAATTGCGTTAGTAGCCTCAAACTCTCCAATTAGTTTAACAGTTGTTATTGGTCTTATTGTATTAGCTGGTATTGTGGTTAACAATGCAATTGTCATTGTTGATTACATTAACCAGAAAAAAGCAGAAGGATTTAAAACTTATGACGCACTTGTGGAATCTGTAAAAGTAAGAATACGCCCTATTTTAATGACTGCACTCACGACCATTCTTGGACTTGTTCCACTAGCTCTTGGTCTAGGTGAAGGAACCGAAATTAACAGACCGATGGGAATAACAGTAATAGGTGGACTTATCTCAAGTACTTTCCTAACATTGTTTATTATTCCTATTGTGTATAGTTTATTTGATAGGGAAACTAGAAGGATGAATAAAAAATATGTAACTCCAGACGGTCAGTTGATTCCAGCTTATTTACTTGAAGATAAACTAATTCAGGAAGATGGACAGGAAGAAATCGAAAGCAGCTCACAAGATAATAAAGAGCAACTTCCGGCCCCACCAAACCCTTCTAAATTTGAAAAAGAAGATATGGTGAATATGCTCGAACAAATCATTGATATTGTGAAAGATAAAAAATAAGGACAAGTGGGGCGTAGATCCCATTTGTCTTTTTTTTGTATCTCAACCGATTTGATCGATTAATGAGCGTAACATATCATCTTGTGGAGATTCTCCATATTTTTCAAACGGACAGCCTGAGTTTTTCACTCTGTTTAATACATGTTCTATTGTAAATTGTTCAACAGAAAGTTGTGGAGTAATTTCCTCCCAATATAGAGGGGCAGCGATATATGCACCTTCTTTTTTACCTCGAAGAGAATATGGAGCAATAATTGTTTTACCCTCGGCGTGTTGAATATAATCCACATACAACCGGTTTCCACGATTTTTCTTCATCCGTTCAATAGTAAAATCATCAGGAAAACTTGTTACCAAAAATTCAGCAATAAAACCTGTGAACTTTCTTGTTTCTTCATAAGTTAGAGAATTTTTGGAAATAGGTATATGGATTTGTAATCCTTTATTACCTGATAATTTTGGAAAGGTTTTTAACTGAAATTTGTCAAAAATCTTTTTCATTTCTAATGAAGCTTTAATAGCTAAGTGAAAGTATCCTTTAGAAGGAGGATCTAGATCAAATACGATTTCAGTTGGGTTACTAGTATCGATTGTTTGAAATGGTATATGATATTCAAATGCTAATTGATTCCCCAACCAAATTAATGTTGATAAATTATTACAAACTATATAATCAATATCCTCATGTTTTTTTGTTTGTATAAAGTCAGGTGCATAGTCAGGGCAATTTTTTTGATAAAAGGCTTCACCGAACATTCCATGTGGAAAACGGATGACAGTTAACAGTCGATTTTGTAAGAATGGCAGCATATATTGAGAAATTTGATATAAATAACTTAAAAATGTCTCCTTTTTTAAGTCAACCGTTTCCCATAAAGGTTTGTCTGGATGTGTGATTGAAATTTCTTGATGAATAGGTGCAGTTTTAAGTAAAAGCATGTCCCATGTACAATCTTCCACATGATAATCAAATCGAAATGTAAAAAAAGACGGTTCTCTTAGCTGATCTTTATATAGGGATAAAAACTGTAATTCAACCACAATTGCTGGTTTAATCTCAATAAAATTAGCTGTTTCCGAATGTTTGTTTTCTCGGATAATTTGCAGAAGTGCATCGCGTTCTTGACTGGAAATTCCATGAGAAAACACTCCTACTTGTATAATGTTATTTTTTGAATAAACCCCAACATGAAAGTAACCATTTTCTTTATCATAACCAGTAATAAAAAAACAGGCTCTTTTATAATTCTTAATTTTTAGCCACTGCTTCGTGCGAACGCCTGCTTCCCATTTTCCTTTTTGCTGCTTCGCAATAATGCCTTCTCCATCTTCTAACTTCATCTCTTTCCATAAGGTTGAATAATCGGTTGTACAGGGAACATACTGTAAAAGATTAGAAGTTTTAGTATCAACAGTAGTACCGAGGTTTAACGCCTTAAAAAGATTTTTCAACTCAGACTTTCTTTCCTTCAAAGTATATGATTGTAATGAATTACCCTTTAATTCAAGTAAATCAAAGGCAAGAATTCGACAAGGATGTTTCTCTGATTCATGAAGTATTTTTTCCTTGTTTTTTAACCTGCCTCTAATTTGAAGCAATTCAAAGTTTGAAAAATGGGGAGTTTCAAGATAAACAAGTTCTCCATCCAATGTAATTGGTAAAAATGGCTTGAAGGCTTTATGTAGTTTTTCAACTTCTTTTATAATTTCTGGGAAGTTGTCATTTAGTGATTTTTCATTTCTACTCGTTAACTCAATGGAGGTGTTTGTAATAGTTAATATCGAGCGAAATCCATCATATTTCGTTTCGTAAATCCAATCTGAACCAGTTGGAATATCTGCGTGTAATGTAGGAAGCATTGGTTTCATGATTTTCCCCCTAAAAATTGATAATCGTAAGTATCTAATTCTTAATATGGACAGATATAGCATGAAACATGAAAGGAGAGAGGTATTTTTGAACAAAGCTGTATTTTTGGATCGAGATGGTGTAATCAATGAGGTGTTAACCAAACGGGTAAAGTTTGTTAATAAACCAGATCAAATGTATTTGCTTGAAGGTGTTGGTGAAGGAATAAAAATGTTAAACGATGCAAACTTTTTAGTCTTTGTTGTAACAAACCAAGGTGGAGTTGGATTGGGGTATATGAAGGAAGAGATGTTAAAAAGGGTACATGAAAAAATGAAGAAAGATATTAATGAGTACGGTGGAAAAATTGATGATATTATTTATTGCCCTCATAAACCACATGCTGGCTGTGCTTGTCGCAAGCCGGAACCTGAGATGCTCCATACACTTGCGAACAAACATCAAGTTTCTTTAAAAGAAAGTTACATGATTGGTGATCGTGATGTTGATATTATGGCAGGGAAGCAAGCCGGAGCAAAGACAATTTTAATTGGAGATGAAGAAGGGTTAGCGGATAAACATTTTCCCTCTTTATATGAAGCCGCAGAATGGATTATTGCTCACTAAAAAGCGATCGGATGTGTTCCGGTTGCTTTTTAATAATCAGAATATTATTGCAACCTTTTTTACTACATGGTATTCTATTAACGTGAAAACGCTTGCAACAAAAGAGATTTCGGGAATATTGAAATCTCTATTATTTTTAATTTTTGTGCAAACGTTTCCGCAATTAACGACAAAAATTAGGGGAGGTAAAGAAATTTGAACGTAAAAGAAAGAAGATCATTAACTTATTTAGTTGTATTTGTTATGTTTTTACAGCTGTTTTCGGGTCTTTTTCCTTATGCAAACGCTAGCGCGGAGGTAATTAGTCCTGTCATTGAAGAAGATGGCAGTGTAACATTTCATTACAACCAGACAGACGAAACATCGGTATTTGTCATTGGTAATTTTAATGGATGGGATGTAACAACTGCAGTTGAAATGAAATTAGAAAATGGGGTATTTTCTGCTACTATTTCAGACCTGGAGCCAGGAGAATATGAGTATAAGTTTCTTTTTAATAATCGCAGCTGGGATAAAAACAGTACTGATCCACTTAATCCAAATACAGCGAACGGCAATTCAGCCTTTACAATTGAGTCATTAGAGCCTGTAAAGGTTCAATCAGCTCTAATGGACTCACTTAATGAGATTCTTGTTACAACAAATAAGAACTTTGGTGAGCAGAAATTTGTTTTAACAGATGTTGCTGAAAATAAGGTTATAGAAACAACTGTAACAAAAGTGGAAGATAAGAAAGTCAAATTGACTGTTACTGATGAATTAAGTGTAGATGTAAGAAAAGTTTATAAAGTATCATTAGGTGATTCTGAGGGTAAAAAGGTAGTAATGCGTAACATATTAAATGATGAGAGCTTTTTTTATGCCGGAAATGATTTAGGATATACGTATTCTCCTAGTAAAACAACTTTTAAACTTTGGGCACCAACTGCAACAAAAGTAAGTCTAGCAATCTATGAAGATGCAGGTACCTATGAAGGTCCTTTTGTTTTTGACCATACAGGCGGTACAGAAAAAATGATGACAAGAGCGAACAATGGTGTCTGGTCATTAACTGTTGATGAAGATTTGAAAAATAAATACTATATGTACAAACTCGATTTCGCTGACGGAACTTCGCATTATGCCGTTGATCCATACGCACGTTCTACTTCTGCTAATGGACAAAGAGCTGCGATTGTAGACTTAGACAGTACTGATCCAACGGGATTTGATCCTGCAGATAAACCTGCAGTAGTTTCTCCTGCTGATGCCATTATCTATGAACTCCATGTAAGAGATTTCTCAATCGATGAGCAATCAGGTATGGAGAATAAAGGGAAATACTTAGCTTTTACCGAGACAGGTACAACAGGTACTAACGGTGTAAAAACAGGTGTGGATTCTCTAAGAGAATTAGGTGTTAACTATGTTCACTTATTGCCAACTTATGACTTTGGATCAGTGAATGAATTAACTGTCAACGACCCAAATTCTTCGGATGTTAAGTTTAACTGGGGGTATGATCCAATTCACTTTAATGTACCAGAAGGCTCGTATTCTAGTGATCCTATGGACCCGACTAGTAGAATTAAAGAATACAAGAGAATGGTTCAATCCTTACATGATAATGGAATACGTGTTATAGCAGATGTTGTTTATAATCACACTTATATGAATGAATCAACACAGCTTGAAGGAAGCTCACCCTTTGATCTTATTGTGCCTGGTTATTATTATCGTACCGATGATGCTGGAAGTATTACAAATGGATCTGGTACAGGTAATGAAGTGGCCTCTGAACGACCAATGGTCCGTAAGTATATCAAGGATTCTGTGCAATATTGGGCAACTGAATTTGGAATTGATGGATTCCGATTTGATTTAATGGGACTCATCGATCAAAAAACAATGCAGGAATTAACGAAAGAACTACAAAACAAAGTGGATCCTAATATGTTAATTTATGGAGAGCCATGGACAGGTGGTTCAACTAGTCTTCCATCTTCTATGCAGCACGTTAAAGGTTCTCAAAAAGATCAAGGATATGCTGTTTTTAATGATAATATTCGTGGAGCTATTAAAGGTGACAGTGATGCAGCTGGAACAGGCTTTGCAACAGGTGCTTCTGGAAAAGAGGGAGACATTGTTGAAGGTGTAAAAGGGGCAATTGATCAGTTTACAAACAAACCACAAGAGAGCATCACATATGTAACTGCACATGATAACTTGAACCTATGGGATAAATTAATGAGAGTGGCTGGTACTGATACGGATCATGAGTCAGATCAATATGATCCTCATGCAGTTATTACAGAGGAAGATGCTTTAACGAATGAATGGGTAAAACGTAGTCTTTTAGCAAATGGAATTGTATTAACTTCACAAGGCATTCCATTTCTTCATGCTGGTGAAGAGATGCTTAGAAGTAAATATGGTGTTCATAATAGCTATAAAAGCCCTGACAGTATCAATAAGATTCGTTGGGAATTAAAGAACGACTATCAATCTGTTTTTAATTACTACAAAGGATTAATTGAACTACGTAAAAAACATGCTGCTTTTAAAATGGATTCGAAGGAAGAAGTGCAATCACATTTACAAGTACTAAAACAGAATGAAAATGTTGTGGCATATCAACTAAAAGATCACGCGAATAATGATACATGGAAAAATATCGTTGTCATTTATAATGCAAATAAAACGGCAAAAGAGGTAGTATTACCTGTAAACGGAAATTGGAATATTGTGGTTGACCATACATCAGCTGGTACTGAAACAATTCGTACGGTTAATTCAGGCAAAGTAACTGTTGAAGGTCTTTCCATGATGGTTCTTTATGATCAAAAAGAAGCAGAATACACACCTGTGCCGACAAGTATTGAAATAAACCCTGATGTTTTTGCTATTAATCCTGGTGAAACAAAAGGTGTTAGTGCATATGTGAAGGATCAAAACGGACGTGTAATGTTAGGTGAAGACTTAACGTGGACTTCTTCTAATGAAGCAGTTGCAAAAGTTAATAATGGTCGAGTTGTTGGTGTAACAGAAGGAACTGCCATTATTACCGTAAAAGCAGGAGAGATTCAAGCGAAAATTGAAGTAACGGTTGCAACACTTCTACCGGATACAATTTCAATTGTCGGGAATGACTCAGTATTTGCAACATATTCAACACAACTATCAGCTCATGTAAAGGACCAATTTAATCAAGATTTATTAGATTCAAAAGTAACATGGTCATCCTCTGACAAAACGATTGCAACTGTTGACAATAGCGGAAAGGTGACAGGAATCAAACCAGGTAATGTTGTTATTACAGTTACTTCAGGAGCTGCACAAGCAACTTTTGATATAAAGGTTAAGGAAAATGTTAAACGTTATGTGCGTATTAAGTATGTGAGACCTGACGGTGATTTCACTGGTGATTTTGGTGCTTGGAACTTGTGGGTTTGGAATACAGGTGTGAAAAACGACCAAATTGACTTTGAAACAATTGAAGGTGATACAGCTATAGCAAATGTTGAAATTGCACCTGAAACCGAGTCAATTGGCTTCTTAGTAAGAAAAGGAACAGATTGGAACACAGCTAAGGTTTCACCTGATAGTGATGACCACAACGTGACGATTAATCGTGATGATATGATAACAAAGGTAACCGTTGTGACAGGTGTTGCAGGTCAAACAGTTGTACCAACTGTGAAAGGTCCTGATTTACAAGATGGAGATGCTACGTTCTATTATAGAGATGAAGAACTTTTCCAAAATGATGAAATGCATACGATTGATGATGTGAGGGTAAAAGTTAATGGCCAAGAATATCAAATGGATTATAGTGAACAAAATGAGTATTTTATTTATAAATTAAAGGATTTAGAGGAAGGTTCATATGAATATTCCTTTTTAGTGACAACAGACGGTGAAACCAAAGAAGTAACCGATCCAAAGAACACGAAAAATGGCAAATCAATCATTACTTATACTCGTCCAGACTTAAACATTGAAACGAAGGTTTCTCCTTCTGAAATCACATATAATGAAAACACTGTTTTAAAAGTAAATGTAACATCTGAGGATCAAGTTAGCATAAAAGAAATTACGGCTGATTTGTCAGCATTGGGTGGAAAGAACAAGGTTGAAATTGATCCAACAATAGGTGCTGTTTCAATAGGTGCTAACGAGTCGGTGACAGCTGGAGAAAAGGAAATTGTCATCAGTGTAGTTGATGAGTTCGGAAACACTCACAAAAAAACAGTGATCGTAACGATCAAGCCAGAACAAGTTGTAGGAGATAAACTAGACTTTGATTGGGATGAGGCACGAATTTATTTTATGCTAACAGACCGTTTTAAAGATGGTGATCCATCTAATAACGGCGGAGTAGAATATGATCCAACACACTCAGAAGCATATCATGGTGGTGACTTCCAAGGGATCATTGATAAGCTAGACTATATTGAAGACCTTGGTATTAATACAATCTGGATATCACCAATTGTTGATAATATTGACTTCAATAAAGGATTAGATTTCAACACGACAGAAGGGCTTAAAGCAAAACAGTATGGTTACCACGGATACTGGGCAAAGGATTTTACAACGTTAGATGAGCATTTAGGTGATATGAAAACTTTCCAAAAACTTATCGAAAAAGCACATGATCGTGGAATAAAAATTATGCTAGATGTGGTTGTAAACCATGCAGGATATGGAATGGATGGGGAAGTATGGGAAACTTGGAAAGCAGATTCTGATCATCTTCCAACTGAAGAAGAATTAGCTGAATTTAGCGGTATGCTTCGAACAGTCGATGAAGATCCTACAGTACGTGGTGAACTAGATCATTTACCAGATTTTAAAACAGAAGATGCTGCAGTGCGCCAACAAATCATAGACTGGCAAACAGCTTGGCTTGAAAAAGCGAAAACGAGACGTGGAGATACAATTGACTTCTTCCGCATTGATACAGTTAAACATGTAGAAGATGCAACATGGCAAGCATTGAAAAATGATTTAACTTCTATTGATCCTGAATTTAAAATGATTGGAGAATATTGGGGAGCAAGTATCAATAATGACGGGGGATACTTAGGAACTGGTCAAATGGATTCACTATTAGATTTTGATTTTAAAGAAAAAGCAAAATCTTTTGTAGATGGTTCCATTGATAGTGTTGAAACATATTTACAAGATAGAAATAAACAACTTTCAAACACAGCAACATTAGGGCAATTTCTAAGCAGTCATGACCAGAATGGTTTCTTAACGGAATACGTGAATGGGGATGTTGGGAAGCTGAAGGTTGCATCCTCTCTACAAATTACATCGAAAGGTCAACCTGTTATTTACTATGGTGAAGAACTAGGACGATCTGGGAAATCGGATTGGGAAAAAGATACGGATGGAAATGTAGTGGCATTTGGTCAAAATAGAGGTGATATGCCATGGGAACTTTATGAAAATAAAGATCCTGAAGCAATGGCTCTACATGATCATTACTCTAAACTTCTTACTATTCGTAAAGATTTTTCAAAGGTCTTTTCAAAGGGTACAAGAGAAAAAGTTGCTGGTGGAGACTCTGATAAATACATTGTTTTCTCAAGAGAATATGATGATGATCGACTGTTAGTTGGCCTTAATACAACATCAGAAAAGAAAAAAGCAACTTTTAAAGTGGACTTTGCTCCAAAAACAAAGTTAACAGATCTTTACAGTGGTAAAAAATACAAAGTTAGTAAAAATCAAGAAATAACGATAGAACTACCTTCAAAAGATCAAGGTGGAACAGCCATTTTGGCAGAATTTACTCCAGGTAAATCAAATAAAAAACAAAAAGATCATAAGAAAAATAAATAAATGGCAAAATGTTGATTGATACTAAAGAAGTCTGATGAGATTTTCATCAGACTTTTTTCGATTAAGAACAAGAAGCTGTGAAGATAAAGTTCCTGCACTGGGGAGGATCTTTCTAGCTGAATTTAGTGACTAATGGAATCTTATAAAGACCCTTTTTTTAGAATATTTAAGCTTTTTTACGTACTGTTTTTGTTTTCTTTCCAGCTGTAGCTGCATTGGTTGTTGTTGCAGTAGATACAGCAAGATCGTCTCCTGCAGCTTTTGCTTGTTTTGCGGGTTTTGCTTTTGGTTGTGGTTTTTTCGTTTTTTCAATACTAGCCTGAAGGGCGCTCATTAAGTCGACTACATTTTGTCTAGGAGCTGCTTCTGCTGCAGGAGTTTTTCCTTCATTTTGATTTACCTTACGTTCAATTAGTTCTTGAAGCGCTAAACGGTAATCATCTTTGTATTTTTCAGGTTCAAATGTTGTTGTTAGTTGATCAATTAGCATGATGGCAGTTTCAAGCTCTTTTTCACCAACTTCAACTTGCTCGGGAACACTCGGTACTTCTTTTACATTTCTTACTTCATCAGGATAGTGAACAGTTTCCATAACAATGCAATTTTCATAAACTCGAACCATTGCTAGTTGCTGTTTTGAACGAATTGTAATCTCAGCAATCCCAATTTTTCCGGACTTTGTTAATGCTTCACGAAGAAGACCGTATGCTTTTCCACCGTTTTCTCCAGGGCCAATAAAGTATGAACGATTAAAATAAATAGGATCTATATCATCGATACTAACAAAGTCAATAATTTCAACTGTTTTGTCTTCATGCTCATCTTTCAATTCTTTTAATTCTTCCTCAGTTAGAACAACATATTTTCCCTTAACATATTCATATCCCTTTACAATTTCATCTGGAGTAACTTCTTCATCACAATTCGGACATGTTTTTTCATATTGAATTGGGGAGTGACATTTTTTATGAAGAGTTCTAAGTTTTATATCCTTGTCTTCAGTAGCTGCATAAAGCTTTATAGGAATATTAACGAGTCCGAAGCTAATTGAACCTTTCCACATTGTGTGCATCTACGATCCCTGCCTTCATCAAATGTTTATTTAGTACTTAGCTTCAGTTTTATACAGTGTTTTCATAAGTAGAAATAGCTACCAATTAAAAAAGAGCAGAAACAGTCCTGCTCAAAGTTAAAATGTCCCCATTTGTTGAAGTGCAATAATAACTACACCGAGAATCCAAACATACACAGCAAATAATTTTAATGACTTGTTCTTTACGAATGAAATCATAAACTTTACAGCAATATAGCCAAAGATAGCAGAAGCAAGCGTTGCGATAAACATGGATGTTAAACTTATTTGTGGGACATTTCCAGATACCATATCCTTTAATTGGTAAATAACTCCTCCACAAATGGCTGGAATAGACAGTAGGAAGGAAAAGTAAGCAGCTGCTTCTTTGTCCATTTTTCGCATTAGAGCTCCAACTATGGTCATTCCAGACCGAGATATGGCTGGGAAAATCGCAAATGCTTGAAAGCTACCAATAAAAAAAGAATCAAAAAGAGAAATGTCTTCTACTTTTTTTGCTCCATTTTTAATGGAATCAGCAAACCATAAGAAAGCACCTGTTACCAGAAATTCCCATCCAATTGTAACGCCTGATTTAGAAATGCTATCAAAATAGTCACTAAACAAGACACCAGCAATAACGGCAGGGATTGTTCCAATAACTAGAAGAGCAGTAATACGGCTAAAAGGATTTTTAATTAGTTTTAGTAAAATATCTTTATAAAAAACAACTAAAGCGATAAGTGTACCAAGATGGAGCATGGTGTCTAAAAATAAGCCCGCTTCTTCCAGTCCAAAGAAATTGCGGCCTAAATATAAATGCCCCGTGCTACTAATCGGAATAAATTCAGTTAAACCTTGGATAATTCCTAATATGATTGCTTGAAGCCAATCCATTTTTCATACCCCCCATTAAAACAATGCTTGTCTGTATACATGAATATGTGTAATATATAAGCTTGTAGAACAACTTATTGGAAAATAGGTGATATAGTGGAAGAATTAATTCTTTCTATACTTGAACAGTTTAAAGAACTTTCTTATTTTGGAATTATGCTGGCATTAACGATTGAATTTGTACCAGCTGAGTTAGTACTACCTCTTGCTGGTTATTGGGTTTATGAAGGTGATATGACATTATGGGGGACTGTTCTTGCAGGGACAGTAGGTGGAACGTTCGGGCCATTGACTCTTTATGCTGTTGGAAGATATGGTGGACGACCATTTATCCTTAAGTTTGGAAAATACTTTTTCATTAATGAAGAAAAGCTAACTAAAGCAGATGAATTTTTTGAGAGGAATGGTGCAATGGTTGCTTTTACAGCAAGATTCTTACCTGGAGTAAGAACGTTGATCTCCATTCCATGTGGTATGGCAAAAATGAATGTTTGGGTTTTCTCTATCTATACGTTTGCTGCAATGCTGCCGATTACTTTTATTTATGTTTATCTCGGATTAAAGCTAGGCGAAAATTGGAAGAACGTAGGTGAGCTTGCAAACCAATATATCCTTCCTGCCGGTATAGCAGTTCTCGTTATATTCGTTGCTTATAAATTAATTACTCGTAAAAAAAAGAAAACTTATAGTGAACAACATAAAACAGCTTCAAAAAAACATTAGAATAGATTGACTATAAAATTCAACGGCATTGTTGCCATGATCGGAATTTAAATATGCTCAGGAAGACCTTTGCCTACATTGGCAAGGGTCTTTTTTGTTGTCTCAATTGTAAACAAGGGTAAATAATAGAATTTAATTAATAAATGAGTGTCACGAAAACCTTGAAAATAATTATTCAATATGTCAAATGTGTAACAAATTATAGGTCTTAAATCCTTAAAATGAAAAAAAACTATAAAATTTAATTTCTACACCCTTAAGTTAAAAAAAGAATTCGAAACTATGTATTGAAACGAAAAAACACTAAGTAGGATTTGGTGAAACCGCATTGCATCAAATGAAATACATGTGTAATTTATTGGAAATCGGCGATTTCTCTGAAAAAAAGTTCATATGATCTGCTAAAATGCATTTATAGTCTGATTTAATATCAATAGGTCTAAAGTAATTTGTTTTGTAACAATTGACTTTCTTTTGTAGAAATTCAGAAAGATAGTTTCATATATCTTCCTTTGCGGTCCCTCTATAATTTAGCTATTATAGACAAAGTAATATAGGGGAAACAGAGGTGAACCGCCATGCTTAGCCTTTTGTTTAGACTAGGTAAGAAAAAGCGAACATTAGAAGAAACGGTTCTCCTAATTCAAAAAGGAGACCTTCAATTACAAAATGAATTAATTGAACAATATAAGCCATTTGTTGCTAAAACAGTATCATCTGTTTGTAAAAGATATATTAGTGAAAATGATGATGAATTTAGTATAGGTTTAATTGCGTTTAATGATGCTATTGAAAAGTATTCTACAGATAAAGGAAGCTCTCTGTTAGCATTTGCAGAATTAGTTATAAAGAGAAAAGTGATTGATTACATTCGGAAGGAAGCTCGTAATCCTTACACGGTTAACTTAGATCTGCAAGAGCACGAAGAAGGAGAGTATTCTCAAAGTAAAATTGAATCAGATTTATCAATTGATGAGTACACGAAGGCAATTGAACAAGAGCATCGAAAAGAAGAGATTATATTTTTTCAACACTGTTTAAACGATTTTAATTTAACCTTTGCTGAAATATTAGATCAATCACCAAAGCATTTTGATGCACGTCAAAATGCCATCATGGTTGCAAAGGAAGTCGTCAAGGATGATGACCTACGACATCACCTTTTTACTAAAAAACAACTTCCGGTTAAGCAACTAGAAGCAAAAGTAGCAGTAAGCCGTAAGACAATTGAGAGAAACAGAAAATACATCATTGCAATGGCCATCATCCTTTCAGGGAATTTCGTCTATTTAAAAGATTATATTAAAGGGGTGCTAGATTCATGAAAAAGGGAGTCGTCGTAGAATATAGTGATGACTTTGTTACGTTGCTCACCCCGGATGGGCAATTTTTAAAAGCTAAGAATAATGAAGGTGTCTATGAATTAGGTGAAGAAATATCTTTTTTTCCTGTAGTGGATAAACGTGAAGAAGTTATCAGAAAGAGAAAAAGAAATCACATCCTCAGCTATTTTAGTACTCGTATGGCTAAGGCAGGGGCTATATCAGCAATTGCTATCATATTTTTTATGATCAGTTTTCTTCCATTTTTTCAAAATGATCAGGTATATGCCTATATGTCTATTGATATAAACCCTAGTTTTGAAGTGGGTGTTGATGATCAACTAAATGTGATTTCTTTAGAACCACTAAATGACGAGGCTAACAAGCTAATGAAAAAGGTTTCGGACTGGGAGAATAAACCTTTTGATGAGATTGTTGATCGGATCGTTGGTGAATGTAAATTAGAAGGGTACGTTTATCCTGGTAAGGAAATTGTTATAACGACAGTGGTTAATGAAGAAGATAAAAAGGCGCAAAATAAGCTTCAAGAGGATATTAGTAAAATCCAATCTTCGTATGAAGAAGACCAGATGATTGTTAAAACAATTGAAGCTGATCAAGAAACTAGAGAAAAAGCTCAAAAACAAGGGGTTTCGACTGGTAAATATATTGAATTAACTGAAAAAGAGGTAAAACCAGTTAAGGAGAAAGAGACAACACCAGTGGAACAAAACAATACTCCTTCAACCCAAGAAAAAGAAGATACAACAACTACTGATCCAGTAAAACAGGAAACTTCAACAACAGTTGAAGAAAATCAACAAACAAAAAATGAACTAAATTCAAAAGCAAAAGAAAAGTTAAATGAAGTGAAAAATGAGTTAAAAGGGCAGAAAAACGAACAAAAACAAAATAAAGGCAATCAAGTAAGTAACAATAATCGTGACAAACAAAAACAGAAAAACAACAATCGACATAATCAAGATAACGTTGACGATGATCGTGATAATCGAAAAGACAGAAAAGATAGAGATCATAATGATGATGATCGGCATAAAAGATGGAACTCGAATAGAGATAAAGATAAAGATCGAGATGATCGTGAAGAAAGAAAAAGAAACAACAACCGCGATGATGATTAAGGCTGATCCAAATGGACCAGCCTCTTTGCCATATTATTCAGTTCTTTGTCCGTTTAGTTGTGATTGTGCTTGTGCAACTAAACGCTTAGTAATTTCGCCACCAACAGATCCGTTTGCACGGGAAACTGTATCTGAACCTAGGTTTACACCAAATTCATTTGCAATTTCATATTTAATTTGATCCAGAGCTTGCTCAATCCCTGGTACAAGTAACTTATTGCTGCTTCTAGCCATTTGGAACACTCCTTTAGATGATTGTTCTAAGCTGATAAAGTATTCGATTTTTCAGCCTTACTCATAAGGTATCTTTCATTGTTAGTTTCTATACTGGAAAAGTTTAGACTAACTTGATGACTTTTTTATAGGTAAATTATTTCTTACTCCTAATGAATTAATATACATGAGCTTCACGATTAATTGTGTCTTTCATTCAAATATACTTGTGCTCTTGTTTGTAAATGAGAAGCTGTTACTGCTAAAACAGTTGTTACAAGAATTCGTTCGATCGTTTTCCACTGACTTTCAGTAAGTTCACTAAATTTCTTTGGTATTGCATTTACTTCTTCTACTATTTGTTGTTCCAGTGTTTGACCTCTAAGTGGGAGTTTTTCCAGTTTCTCAAGAATTGTTCCATACATTTCATAAAACATAATCGGGCTGATTAAATCATCGCTTCGATCTGAAAGAGTGTTAAAAACTTCTGTAAGGACCTTTCGAATTTTTTCGAAGTCAAATACATATTTTAAATCTTTTACAATCAATAGCATAGCTGCTTGGTCAATTGAATATTTTTTACCAAGTTCAGGAGGCCCGATTAACTCTTTAACATCTCTTTTAATCCAGTTTTGAATGGATGTTGATTTTAAAGATGTTAATTCACATAAATTTGCTAGTGACACAATTTCATTTGTAGATAAGCCAAACTCCTGTAAATTTCGCCGTTTACTAGCTTTTATTAAAAAGGCGGGAATATGTATATCAATTGGAGAAGTAAAGTTTGATGCTTTTTCTATAATAAGTAAAGGAGGCTGTTTGGACTCGCCTTTAAGTGAATATAATAATGCTGTCATTTCTTTACGTGTTAATTGTATAGTCATCTTGACACCTCTTTTTTAGTGGTCTCATCGGAAAGTATAATGTGATTTCATTTTAAAAACCTGTGGACATACCTCGATGTTAAATATGTAACAAATTAGTGAACAATTTGTAAAGTGTAAATAAGTATCTTGCTTTTACACATAAAAGTTTCTATAATTTTATTATAGTATAAGTTCATGTGAACTTGAAATTATTTGGAGGTATTTATGGCTAAAAGAATTTTTCTATTTCTTTTATCAAATATTCTAGTCATTACAACGATTGGAATTGTTTTATCACTCTTTAACGTTTCTCCCTATCAAAATGTAAATGGTAATTTAGATTTGGTTAGTCTTTTAATTTTTAGTGCTGTGGTAGGTTTTACTGGAGCATTCGTATCACTTGCCATTTCTAGATGGATGGCTAAAATGATGATGGGTGTCAAAGTAATTAACCCTGAGGGCCAACTATCGCCTTATGAAAGAGATCTTGTTGAAAGAGTGTATCGATTGTCTCGAGCTGCTGGTTTAACAAAGATGCCTCAAGTTGGTATTTATCAATCACCTGAAGTAAATGCTTTTGCGACAGGACCTTCAAAGCGACGTTCTTTGGTGGCTGTATCAACGGGACTTCTTCAGGAAATGGATGATGATGCAATTGAAGGTGTATTAGCTCATGAGGTGGCTCACATCGCCAATGGTGATATGGTTACAATGACGTTGCTACAAGGAATTGTCAATACGTTCGTTGTATTCTTTGCACGTATTGCTGCATGGGTAGCCTCTCGTTTTGTACGAGAAGACCTGGCACCAATTGTTCATTTTGTTGCAGTGATCATTTTCCAGATTGTATTCTCCATTTTGGGAAGCCTGGTTGTTTTCGCATTCTCTAGATATCGTGAATATCATGCTGATCGTGGTGGAGCTGACTTAGCTGGCAAGGATAAAATGATACACGCGTTAAGATCTTTAAAACATTATACTCAACGAGTTAGAGATGACCAAGCATCTTTATCAACTTTAAAAATAAATAGTAAAAAAGGGATGTCATTATTCTCAACACATCCCGATCTTGATGATCGTATAAGTCGATTAGAAGCTAAATAAATTTAAAAAAAGAATGACAATGGAAGTGCCGTTGTCATTTTTTTTTTGTACGATTTGAATCTATTTATTTTTATTGGATGAATTTGTGAAAAACAAATGCTTTGTTATTAGTGCTTGAAGATAAAGCGAGTTTTTCTAATAAAGCACTTTTCATTTAATCGTTTTTTCTTTATGATTATAGGACTTAGTTTTTTATATAGGAAATTGTTTTTGCAGGATAGGAATGAAGAATGAATGAATAAATTAAAACTTCGAATACAATCTTTAACCCCGGTACAATTAATTGTTTCATATTACTTTTTAGCTGTTACAGTTTCTGTTCTTTTATTAAGTTTGCCTGTGGCACATAAACCTGGTGTTGAGTTTGCTTTTATCGACAGGCTCTTTACTGCTGTTAGTGCAGTTAGTGTAACAGGTTTAACTGTAATGTCTACTGCAGATACATTTAGTGTACCTGGTATTTTTATATTAGCCTTTGTTTTACAATTTGGTGGGATAGGCATTATGACACTAGGAACATTTGTATGGCTTATTGTGGGAAAGAAAATAGGGCTAAAAGAACGCCAGCTAATCATGACTGACCAAAATCAATCCAACTTATCTGGTATCGTAAATTTAATTCGGCAAATTATTGTACTCATTCTTATTATTGAATTAATTGGAGCATTAATTTTAGGAACTTATTTCTTAAAATACTATCCAACATGGCAGGAAGCATATCTGCATGGATTTTTCACTTCGATTAGTGCAACAACAAATGGTGGCTTTGATATTACTGGTCAATCTTTAATCCCCTATGCTGATGATTATTTTATTCAGTTTATTGTGATGATTTTAATCATTTTGGGTGCAATTGGTTTTCCGGTATTAATTGAAGTGAAAGATTTTCTTTTTAATAAAAGTCAACGATTTCGTTTTACGTTGTTTACCAAAATAACATCCATTACCTTTTTTGCTTTAATTTTGGTGGGCACAATTACAATTGCTGCTCTTGAGTATGCTTATTTTTTTAAAGGAAAAGAATGGCATGAAACGTTTTTTTACTCTCTATTTCAATCAACAGCAACCAGAAGTGGTGGTTTAGCAACAATGGACGTTAGTATGTTTACAGATACGACGATTTTAGTTATGTGTGCGTTAATGTTCATTGGGGCATCTCCAAGCTCAGTTGGAGGGGGAATTCGAACGACAACATTTGCTTTAAATCTTTTATTTCTTTTTCATTTTGCAAGAGGAAATAAGTCAATTAAGATTTTTAAAAGGGAGCTTTATGAGGAAGATTTAATGAAGTCAGTCGTAGTGACAATGATGGCATTTCTAATTTGTTTTTTTGCCCTTGTCATATTAACGATAACAGAGCCTTTCGATTTTATTAAAATATTATTTGAAGTTTGTTCAGCATTTGGTACAACAGGACTATCGATGGGAATCACACCTGAATTAAGCTCAATTGGTAAAATTGTTATTATGATCTTAATGTTTATCGGTAGAATTGGTATACTTACGTTTTTGTATCTTTTAGGAACAAAGGAAAGGAAAGCAAATTATCATTATCCAAAAGAGCGAGTAATCATTGGATAAATTGCGAAGGATTGATGCATTGAGCATCAATCCTTTTTGAATTTTCCTTTATAGTTTAGCTAATCATTGTTATAGCTTACATCTTTATCGGGATTATGGAAGGCATTGGCGTTAAACATATTTTCCGTTTTCTACCTATGATAGAAATGAGAACTTCAGGTAAAAGTAAAAAAGTAACATAATAACAAAGCTTAGATAAAAGCTTAAAATATGAGGTGATTCGTTTTGAAAAGAAAAGCGTTTAGAAATCAAGCTACAAAAAATAATTTTACCCCTACTGAAAGCCTACCCGATACTGAATTTGCAGAAATTAACGATGATCAGGATCTGATGAAGGGTGCAAACCGTAACTCTAAACAAGGAAAGCAAGGGAAGTAAAGATGACAAAAAAGAAAAATATGAAAAGTAAAGATATGCAAAATCATAAGAAACCGATGGAGACTGACATATTACAAGAAGAATTTGGTCAAGAAACTGGTGATGTTAACGCATCAAAGCTTTATGAGGCAATAGCAGGAAACGAAAAAAAAGAGAAAAAAAAAGGTGAACAAAAAAAATAAAATAAAAAGTGAGAGATAAAAAATCTCTCACTTTAGCTAACCATTGTATCAAGCTCACTTGAAAGTACTGTATAAACAGTTGTTTTAGAATGAATAGCATCATAATGAACAATTACAAAAGAGTTTTCATTTTTAATTTTACCCGTCTTCAAGTAATGATCTAAATTAAACGGCAAAGTTTCTAGTACAGTATGCTTAAATAAATCCTTTTCAGAGAACTGTTTTTTAGCAAATTCTTCTCCTAATAGAAGAGGGTTTTCTAGTACTGAGTGATAAATCTTACTTCTTTCTTGCTTTGATAATGTGTCACTCCACCATGGCTTACGAGGTTTATAATTTTGGTTCCGTAAATAATCAAACTTCATAAAACCGCTGGCAATTGTTAAATCGCTTCTCTTAATGCTTCCGAGGAAATCATATAAGTGTTTGAATAAATCTTCAAGTTGATGACCAATTCTTGTCCATCCTTTTTTATCCCAATATGTTCCGAAATCTTGAAAGAAGTCAAATGGTGTTGAGAAAAGATGTGTTACTAAATATTCAATTGTTTCATCCATTCGATGGTCATTCCAGTATTTTTCCAATACATCTTCAACTTGTTTAATTTTCGTAATATCTTCAAAGGAAAGAACATTGTTTTTAAGAATTTCATAAGGAGAATGATCCATATATACATATCCATGATGTTCAGCTCGAAGTCGTAATCCTGTGCCTCTAAGCATTTTTAAGAAACCAAGTTGAAGCTCTTCAGGACGAAGTTCAAATACATCATTAAATGTTTTCTTAAAGGAATCATAATTTTCCTCAGGCAGACCAGCGATTAAATCAAGATGCTGATCAATTTTTCCGCCTTCTTTTACCATTGTCACAGTTCTCGTTAGCTTATTAAAGTTTTGCTTTCTCATAACAAGTTCGTTTGTAGCATCATTTGTTGACTGAACACCTATTTCAAAACGGAACAAACCTTTTAGAGCATGATCATTCAAGAATTGAATTACTTCTGGTCTCATGATGTCTGCTGTAATCTCAAACTGAAAAACAGTACCTGGTTTATGCTCATCAATAAGAAATTGAAACATTTCCATTGCATAGCTACGACTTATATTGAAGGTACGATCAACAAATTTTATTGTTTTGGCACCATTCTCCATAAGAAAGCGAATATCTTCTTTCACTTTTTCACGATCAAAATAACGAACTCCAACTTCAATGGAGGAGAGGCAAAATTGGCAGCTAAATGGACAACCACGACTAGTTTCGATATATGTTACGCGTTTTGAAAGGTGTTGTAGATCTTCTTCAAAACGAAATGGAGAAGGTAGAACCTTTAGGTCAAGTTTATTACGTTGCGGTTTAATCTGCACCTTGCTTTCCTCACGGTAAGCTATCCCACTTACATTTTCAAAGTTTTGATCCCCACTCAATTCATCCAGTAGCTGTTTGAATGATTGCTCTCCCTCACCAATGATAATGAAATCAACCTCTGGGATTTTATCCATCCATTCTTTAGTATCGTAAGTAACCTCAGGGCCACCTAAAACAATAATTAAAGAAGGATTGATTTTCTTAAGCATTTTAATCACTTTTATTGTTTCTTCAATATTCCATATATAACAGCTAAAACCGATAACTTCAGGCTTTTTAGCGTGTAAATCTGTTACGATATTCATGGCAGGATCTTTTATTGTGTATTCTGCCAGTTCAACTTCGTATTCAGGTTGTGCATAGGCTTTTAAGTAACGGATTGATAGGCTTGTATGAATATACTTAGCATTAAGCGTTGATAAAACAGTTTTCATTTTCGTATACACCACTTCAATTATTTTTTATACATAAGCTTGTTGTGCTTTTGATACAGTAAAGACAAAGAAAGGGTTAGTTCCCCAATTACATATTGTATCATAAATATTCTTAAAAACGTATATGTGTCATGTGGGCATGTATCCATAGTATGGAAAAGTTCTTTTGAAAACAAACCTAAAAAAGAACAAGCATAATACTTGTTCTTTAGGAAGTGTTTATTTGTTAAGTGACAGGCTCTTTAAGTAATAGTGAATACCTGAAGGCTTTATTTCTATAAAAGGACTAGTTAATTCTTTTATTATCTTAGTTGACAAAATGGATGTAAGGAGAATTGATAATGTTGTTAGCAGAACAATACTTTGAAAATCTCCCATCCAATCTACTGCATCGGTGTTTCTCATGTATTGAATGATAAAACCATGTAACAAATAAACATAGAACGTTCTAGTGCCCCATTCCGTGAAAAAGGTCTGTTTCGTAGGAATCAATGCCAAAAAGCTAAGAGAAGTTACAAGTGTTAAACAGTAAAATCCTAGTCGTATAAATGCACTGCCTATTGATAAATCACCGAATTGTGCATATGACTTTGAACCAAATAGCCATTCATAATCAAAATCAGCAAAGAAATAAGTAATAAAGGTGATAGATAATAGGAAGAATGCGATTCCTCTAACATGTGCCTTTGTTATATAATCAAAATGCTCTCTTTTAAGGTAAAAGCCAATTAAGAATAAGGGGAAGAATACAAATGTTCTAGATAGACTTAAGTAATTGCTTATATCTTCTAAATACCCAACTGAAAGTCCAATAACAAAGGCAATCGCAAGCGACCATCTGGCGGAAAGCTTCGTTGCTCCAAATAAAAACAGATTCCAGAAAAATAAACTAACTAAAAACCATAAAGACCAGTGCGGATCTAGTGGATCAAGCACATTTGCATTCTGTTTCTCAACAAAAAAATAATAAACAGAATAGATTCCCTGAAAAATTAGATAAGGTATTATTAGCTTTTTAGCGATTTTGCTTACATATCCTTTTTTCTTAAACCCTTTTGCGAAATACCCTGAGATAAGGATAAAGGCAGGCATATGGAAGGTATAGACAAATTTATAAATGGTCAACATAATTGGACTTTCATCTATAAATGGCCGGATAACATGACCAAAGACAACTAAAAAAATTAATAAAAACTTTGCATTATCAAAATAGCTAACACGATTTTTCATGCGCTCACCTTTCCTTCAGAAGTTTTAAATCGAAAACTACCCTTCTTTTCCCGATTTTGACATACGTTTAAACGGTACCTTTGTATCATTTTTTATAAAAGTTTCTACTGCAAAATTGAAGCTAGACTCATTTTTAGAAAATATAAGTAACTTCTTAGACATTTGATTTATTAGTTTAGGTGTTGAAAAAACTAAATATTTACTGAAAAAATCCTTACTAAAGTATGTTTCGAATCAATCTGCTTCTTTTTTAGGGACGTAATAAAGCTGTCATCTTTTTGTAAGATAGATGACAGCTTTTTCCTTTAAATGAACAGTATTGTCGAAATACCTTACTATATTACAACCTTCACAGTAAAAAAGAAACATTTTCTATCATTTTGTAGATAGGTGAAGGACAATGCCATAACTTGTAGAATACATGATAGTAGAAAGTTCGTGATTAGGGGTGAAAAGATTGAAGCAAACGATGGAGGATCGCGAAATCGTTGCCTTAAAAGCACAATTGGCTCAAGTAGAAAAAGAGAATGAAATGTTAAAATTTAAATTGCTTCAGCATGAAAATATACTAGAAGGTGCATTGGATGCTGTTGCTATTTTTGATGAAAATATGAGATTTATAGATGTAAACTCCGCCGCGTGTCATATGTTTCAATTGCAGAAAAAAGAGTTATGTAAACGAAATCTCTATGATTTTTTATCTCTTATACCAAGCAATCAAATAAGAGAAGTTATTGATGCTATTTATCAGGATGATCCAATTAGGAAGGAATTAATTGTCAAATTAGATAATGGACAGGTCAAATTTTTGGAAATCTCATTACGTAAAAATGCAATAAACGGCTATGATCTTGCTATGATTAAAGATGTTTCATTTAAGAAAATGCTTGAGCGTGAACGTACAATTAATGAGCAGCTTTTTAAAGATTTATTTCATCGTGCAGTGGATGGAATTGTCATCTTTGATCAAAAAGGTGATTTTATAGATGCGAACGGTTCTTTTTGCTCAAGCTTTGAAATAACGAAAACGCAGTTGAACTCTTTTGGTCTTGAAGATTTTATTGATGAGCAAGAGAAATATAGGCTCGATAACCTGTGGAAGATGCTAAAAGAAAATGGAAGCGCAAAGGGGGAGCTTCCTGTTATCTTAAAAGACGGTAGTAAGAAAATCTTCGAGTTTACAACAACTTCAAACATTATTGATGGCATTTACATGGCCATTATGAGGGACATTACAGAAAAAAGATCTATGGAAATACAGCTGTATAAAAGTGAGGAACGTTTTCGAGAGGTTTTTGAAAATGCGATAGACGCAATTATGATTTGGGATAAGCATGGTCAAATTTTGAAGGTGAACCAGGCAGCAAGCCGTACATTTGAATTAAATGAAGCAGAGCTTGTTCGTCGTAATATATTGGATTTTGTTGATCAAACCTCTCTAAGTTTTCTTAAAGTAAAAAAAGAATACTTTAAAATAGGCGCAATAAGAGAAGAACTTCTTTTTCATATGCCTAATGGACAAAATAAAGAGCTAGAGTTTACTTCTAAAATGGATATACTTGATGGTCATCATTTAACGATTTTTCGGAATGTTAGTGAACGAAAACGAATGGAAAAAATATTAAGGGAAAGTGAACATAAATTTCGAAGTATTTTTGATGGTGCAATGGATGGAATTATTTTATTTAATCATTCTTTTGAAATCATTGAAGCAAATGAAACAGCAAAAAAAATACTAAATTTAAATTCAGAAGATATCAAATCATCTAGAATATGTGATATTCTGTTTTCACATGCTCATGTAGACCCTGACACCAAAACGCTTGAGTCATATGAAGAAAATATACAAGAGATCATGTATATGAATGAAAATGGAATTGAAATGATCTTAGAAATTGCTCTTAAGAATCATATTGATGAAAATATGAATCTGGCTGTTTTTCGTGATGTAACAGAGAAAAGAGAGTTAGAAGAACAACTTAGAAAGTCAGATACATTAAATGTAGTTGGAGAACTAGCAGCGGGTATTGCCCATGAAATTCGCAATCCAATGACTGCATTAAAAGGATTTATTCAGCTGCTAGAGGGAAGTGTTAAAGAGGACTTTTCTATGTATTTTAATGTCATTACATCTGAGCTAAGTAGAATAGAGTCCATCATTACTGAATTTCTAATTTTAGCAAGACCTCAAGCTATTCAGTATTCCAATAAAGATATTGGAACTATAGTAAAAGAAACAATGGAATTGCTAAATGCCCAGGCCATTTTAGTAAATGTCCAGATGAAACTAAATATAGAACAAAACCTGCCATTGCTATTCTGTGAACCAAATCAACTGAAACAAGTTTTTATCAATGTGTTAAAAAATGCGATTGAAGTAATGCCAGATGGAGGCCAAATTGATGTTACAGTTAAACGAAAGAATGAAGACCAGCTATTAATTTCCGTGAGAGACAGGGGATCGGGGATTTCACAGGATAAAATAAAGAGACTAGGTCAACCATTTTACACAACAAAGGAACGTGGAACAGGGCTTGGTTTAATGGTAAGCTATAAAATAATTGAGGAACATCAAGGTCAAGTTGAGGTTGAAAGTGAAGAGGGGAAAGGGACAACATTTCATATTACCCTTCCGATTACACAGTAAAAAATTTAGTGAAGAGGGGATACACAAATGTTTTATACTTATTATGACTCCCCAATTGGTAGACTTACAATTGTATCGACACTTAGGGAAATTACCCACTTATTTTTAACTACAGAACATTTTAAAGATTTTCAAACTGTAAATAAGCTTGTGGATGATCCACAACATCTTATCCTTCGTGAAGCAGTAAAACAGCTTGATGAATATTTTTATGAAGGAAGAGCAAATTTTGACCTACCATTCGAGATAAAAGGCACTGACTTTCAAAAAAAGATTTGGGCTGAGTTACGTCAAATTCCGATAGGACAAGTTTGTAGTTATCAGGACATTGCCATCAAAATTGGTAACAAGAGTGCTGTACGTGCTATTGGGCAAGCAAATAAAGCAAATAGATTGCCAATATTTATTCCATGTCATCGAGTTATAGGGAAGAATCAGAGGCTAACCGGTTATGCTGGAGATAAAAATGATTTGAAAGCTAAGCTTTTAACTCATGAGAATGTTTCATTTAAACATTAATATGGTTTTAAAGGGAACAACTAACTACTTGTCACATTTTTTCCTTTGCAACATATTATTTGAGTAAGAGAAAAAAGTTGTATAAGGTAAAGAAAGGGGCAAGTTATATGTGGAATCAAAGCAAACGTCCAAAAAAAGTTCTCTTTTACACTTCTATATTATCAAAACTTCATATTCTTTCAGAAAAGGAAAAAAACATCTTAATTGAAAAACAAAAAAGAACAAAGCACTAGTGTTAACTAGGCTTTGTTCTCAGCTTGTAGAGAAAGT
>NZ_NUMC01000067.1:0-22718 GCF_002577655.1 Bacillus sp. AFS040349
ATTATTATCTAATACACCAGGCACCAAAAAAGGCTAACCAAATGGTTAGCCTTTTCCTCACGACGCTTGATCTTGATCCTTCTTGTACTCAGTTTCCCAATAATCAGCATTTTTGATTCCTAATGCTTTCGGATCAAAGACAGGGTCTTTTCCTTGTTTTTTCTGTTGCTCATAATCTTTAAGAGCTAGTAATGCCGGTTTGGCAAGAATTAATATAGCAATAACGTTTAGCCATACCATAATTCCTAATCCAACATCACCTAGTGCCCATGCTAAACCTGCCGTTTTAACAGCTCCGTAGAATGTTGCTCCTAAAAGAATAACTTTTAAAAGTAGCATTGGAATTTTACCACTCTTACCACGAATAAGGTAAGCAATATTTGTTTCAGCAATATAGTAGTAAGCCATGATCGTTGTAAAAGCAAAGAAGAATAATGCAATCGCTACAAATCCTGCACCAAATCCTGGAATAACACTATCAATTGCTGCTTGAGTATAACCAGGACCCGCTTCAACTCCTTCAAGATTGTTAACGATAAATGAACCATCAGGAGCTTCTGTATTATACATACCAGTGAATAAAATCATAAATGCTGTTGCTGAACATACAAATAACGTGTCAATATATACAGAAAAAGCTTGAACTAAACCTTGCTTAGCAGGGTGTGAAACCTCTGCAGCAGCTGCCATGTGAGGACCAGTACCTTGACCAGCTTCATTAGAGTAAATACCACGTTTTACTCCCCAAGAAATTGCCATACCAATTAGTCCACCAAAAGCAGAATCTAACGCAAATGCGCTTCGGAAAATAAGAGAAATAACTGCAGGTAACTCTGTAATATTCATAAGAATGATAATAAGTGATAAAACGATATAACCAATTGCCATAAATGGCACAATTAATTGAGCTGCAGTGGCAATTCTTTTAACTCCACCGAAGATAATAACAGCTAGAAGTACAACAACTGCAAGACCAGTAACTGCTTTAGGAATTCCAAATGCATTTTCCATACCAAGTGCGATTGAGTTAGATTGTACACCCGGCATTAAAATCGCCATTGCAATTAATGCTGCAAATGCAAAAAGAACAGCAAACCATTTCCAGCCAATTCCTTTTTCAATGAAATAGGCAGGACCCCCACGGTATTGACCATCTTGTTTCACTTTGTAAATCTGAGCTAGTGTTGACTCAATAAAAGCACTAGAAGCTCCGATAAAAGCAATTGCCCACATCCAAAATACTGCTCCAGGACCACCAAAAGCAATTGCTGTAGCTACCCCAGCAATATTTCCTGTTCCTACACGTCCAGAAAGTGCGATTGCAAGTGCCTGGAATGAGGATACCCCAGCTTCTGAGCTTTTACCTTGAAACATAAGCTTAATCATTTCCTTAATGTGTCTTACCTGTAGAAAACGAGTTAAAATGGAAAACAACAATCCCACACCTAGTAAAATATAAATTACTGGTGTGCTCCACAAGACACTGTTTAAGGCAGAAACAAATCCCTCCATAAACAAACCCCCTTTTTTATAAAAAGCTGAATTTTCTATCTTTTAAAATTATAATCAATATCTCTATATAACACAATAGCAATGTTAGGTAATCTCACATTTTATTTTATTATAATAAAATAATTTAAAACACTATGAATTCCAACATTAAGTTAAGTAAGAGAATATTCAATTATAAACACTATTAAAATAGCATGTTCAAAAAACCCATCAACTAGTTTAACATATGTAATTCTCAATAAACTATTGAGAATGACCGAGTAAATAGATATATAAAAATAATAATTTTACTTTTCTTTCCATAAAGATAAAAATAATTATATTTTTGTAATAAATTACTCACAATAGTAATAAACTACAAGAATACCCTACCCATGAATTAGAGAAACAACTGAGGGAAATCAGTCATAACAACAGAAGTATTTGTATTCTTTAGCGAATTAAAATCCACTAACGTATTTATTGTAAAGACCCTAATTGGATAACCTGCTAGATTCGCTTTTCTTCCTAAAATGGATTGCGCAAATACCGCTTCACTATGAAGAGCTTGAACATGAAGATTTTTTGCCAAATTTAACACGTCCGTTGGTACACCTTGAAATAGTAGAGCTGTTTCTATATTATGATCAAGCTCATATATCTTTTTTAAGCTATCTCTATTAAACGAAGATAAGATACATTGTTGCTGGAGATTTAGCTCATAAATTAAACGTAATACCTTTTTCTCAAGATTTTCATATTCAATTCTATCATTTTTCAATTCTATGTTAACAATTAGCTTCTTTGGAAGTAATTTCACCCACTCTAACACTTCATTTAGTGTAGGAATCTTTTCATTTTCGAAGTCAGCATGAAACCAGCTTCCTGCATCGTATTGTTTTAATTGATTTAATGTTAAATCCTTTACATATCCTACTCCATTTGTTGTTCGTTCTAATTTTTCATCATGGATTACGACAAGCTCTCCCTCCTTTGACATTTGCACATCTAATTCAATACCATGTGCCCCTACTTCAACTGCCGCTTTAAATGCCGCCATTGTATTTTCCGGATAAAACCCACTTAAACCACGGTGTGCAAAAATTTCTACATTATTACTCATATCGGCTCTCCTATACTTTAGTTATCTCTAAAACAAAAAGACCCTTTGAAGAGAATATCCTTCAAGGGTCAAAGTAGATGTGGTAAATAACAATCTACTCTCACTTCAAAATGCCTAAAGCTCATTAGTTTCCTTGCTTTTTATTCGCAACCTCTAATGCACGATTCGTTTCTTCAGCTGCTTGATCAAGAGCTTCCTTGGGATCCATTCCTTGATATAAGTTCTCCATTGCTGTAACAACTTTTTGTCTTGATTCAGGGAATACAGAAATCAGCGCTCCTTGTGTAGCTGTGTTAGCCTTTGTATCGCGTAATTGATCAACTGTCACTTTAAGTTGTGGGTATTTTTCCCATTCCTGTTTTACAACGTCCTGTTCATATGCAGCAGGATTGATTGCGAAGTAACCTGTTTTCACATGCCAATCCGCTTGAACTTCAGGAGTAGTTAAATATTTCATGAATTCCCAAGCAGCCTTTTGCTTTGCTTCATCAATACCACTTGACATCCAAACTGATGCTCCACCAATAATGACACCATTTCTTTCAGCATCATCGGGAATTGGAAGATATGAAACGCCAACTTCAAAATCAGCATTATCTACAATTGTTTTCACACCAGCTGAGGAATCTAAATACATCGTCATTTTACCTGATTGAAATGCTGCACGCATATCATCCCAGTTTTGTCCTACATTATAAAATGTTCCTTCGTTATACATATCTGAAATTAAGTTAAATACATTTAATCCTAATTCATCATTAAAAGTAGCCTTTGTTGCATTTCCAGAACGACCGTTTTCATTATCAACGTAATGACCACCCTGTTCTGCTAGCATCTCTTCAAAGAACCAACCATAATTTAAAATAGAGAATCCATACTGACTTGTTTCTCCGCCATCTGATATTGTTAATTTTTTCCCAGCATCTTTTAGCTCACTGTATGTCATCGGAGCTTTCTCAGGATCTAATCCAGCTTCTTTAAACGCATCTTTATTATAAATTAATACAGGTGTTGATGAATTGAACGGCATTGAATATTGCTCACCATCAACTGTATAGTAATTTGAAATGTTTTTCTCCCATTGTGATGTGTCATAATTATCCTCATCAATAAATTTTTGTACAGGCTGAACGTGACCACTATCAATCATATACTTCGTTCCAACTTCAAATGTCTGCATAATTGTTGGAGCATCTGCTGTACCAGCAACAGTGTTGAACTTTGTTAGTGCCTCTTCATATGTACCTTGGAAAACCGGTTTAACTTCAATATTATCTTGAGATTCATTAAAATCAGATACAATATTGTTTAATACTGTTTCAAGATCACCACTCATTGCGTGCCAAAAAACTACTTCTTGTTTTCCTGCAGTTTCCTCTGTGTCTGTCCCTTTCGTACCTTCAGCTTCTGATTTTGCACCTGAAGAATTCGTGTTTGAACTTGAACAAGCTCCTAATAACAATAAAAACAAAGCAGATAGAATAATTAATAATTTTTTCTTCATGAATGAGTCCTCCTTATTTTTGCATTACTTAATTGCGCCTTGTGTAAGTCCACTTTGAAGACGTCTTTGACCGATAAACAATAAAATGAGTGTAGGAAGAATAACTACAACGACTGCCGCCATCACCACCCCCCATTCGGTAGAAATTTCTTGTGATTGCAGCTGTTTTAAACCAATTTGTACCGTTCGAACACTTTCGTTGTTTGTTACAAGCAACGGCCATAGGTACATATTCCAGGTTGTTAAAAAGCTATAGATTCCTAATGTTATTAAGCTTGTTTTTGAAACTGGTAAAACAACGTTCCAAAAGAAGCGAAAATGACTTATTCCAGCAACCTGTGAAGCTTCATACAATTCCTTAGGGATTGTTTTAAATTGTTGTCTTAACAAAAACGTTCCGAAGGCTAATGCGAAAAATGGAATGGTAAGACTAGAATAGGAATTCAGCCATCCAAGCTTTTGAATCGTCATGAAATTCGGAACCATTGTTGCTTCCCAAGGAATCATCATCGTTGAAATAAATAAGAAGAAAATAAGTTCTCTTCCTTTAAAGGATATAAATACAAAGGCAAATGCTGCCAAGCTAGACACTATTAATTGACCTACCATAACAACGGTTGACACATAAAAACTATTCCATAGATATTGAAGTAGCGGGACCTTTTCAAAAGCGGATTTATAGTTTTCTAAGGTAAGACTATTAGGGATTAGATTACCTTTGAGCACCTCTCCTCCTTGCATAAAACTGATCATGAATGCATAAAAAATTGGAAACACCATAAAAATAACTGAGACAATTAACAGCGTATATAATACAATCTTTTTAAAACTCCTCATTGATAATGCACCTTCCGTTCCCCAAGCTTAAATTGAAGAATGGTAATAAATAAGATACAGAAGAAAAGAATTGTTGCTTGAGCGCTTGCAGACCCAACATTATAGTTTACAAATGCATCTTTATAGATGGAATAGACAATGACATTTGTCGACTCCACTGGTCCTCCCTTTGTTAAAATATCGATCTGTCCAAAGGTTTGAAATGCATTGATTAAGGAAACTGTAATAATAAAGAATAGTGTCGGAGATAACATCGGGATTGTAATTTTCCTGAGTTTATACCAATAGCTCACTCCTGCTATCTCAGCATTCTCGTACAAATAATCATCAATATTTTGCAATCCTCCTAACAAAATAAGAAAAGCAAATCCTGTATTCATCCAAATTGTTGATATCGCAACAGAGAACAGAGCAAACTTCGGGTCTAATAACCATTGAATTTCCGATCCACCAACAGCTGTGACCAACTTATTTAATATTCCTATTGCAGGGTTATACATAAACATCCAAATAACCGAAGAAGCCGCGACACTCATTCCCATCGTGGACGAATATATCGTTCGAAAAAAGCCTATTCCCTTCACCTTTTCATTTGCAATAACTGCTAAAAATAATGCAATCACCACTCCTAAAGGAACTGTGTACAAGACAAATAGTATTGTTGCTTTTAGACTTTGCTGAAAACTCTTAGACTGTAAAAGATAAGTGAAGTTTTCAAAGCCAACAAACGTAATCGGCACTCCTTGTCCATCTGTTAAAAAAAAGCTTAAATATAACGTGCGTAACATTGGATAAAAAAGAAATAATCCAAACAGAATAATAGATGGTGCCAGATAAAGTAATCCTATTAAAAAGTTGGGTACCTCTCTTTTTTTGACTTTTGAACTTGTTTGTATATCAAGCGAAGGTGATGAAACATCAGGCAAGCTACTCATAAAACTGCCTCCTTAAGAGTGTGTTGATCAAATCTATTAGATTGATGCCATAAACACTCCCCACTGTCAGCATCAAACATATAAATTTCTGAAGGTGTAACGTATAACGGAATTCTTTCCCCGATATCAACGTTCCATTGTCCGTTCCATTTTGCAATCCACTGTTTATGACCAACCTCAAATGTAATGAGAGTTTCTGTACCAAGCACCTCCACATTTACAGCCTCAGCGAAAAAGCTCATCTTACCTTCTTTAGCAAGCTTTACAGCCTCAGAACGGACTCCTACCATTAGCTTCTTATCTTTAGGCAGAAGACTAGCAACCTCATTAGCTAGTAAAATTGAACGGTTATCATCAAGAAGTAAACGATTATCTCTTACTGATACTACTGAGAGATTCATCGGAGGTGCTCCGATGAAAGATGCTACAAATGTATTCGCAGGGCTATTATAGATATCAATAGGTCGGCCAATTTGCTGTATTTTACCGTTATGCAAAATCATCATACGGTCAGCCATTGTCATTGCTTCCGTTTGATCATGTGTAACATAGACCATCGTAATACCTAGTTTTCTTTGAATCTGCCTGATTTCAGATCTCATTTTTGCTCTTAGCTTTGCATCTAAATTAGATAAAGGCTCGTCCATTAAACAAATCGGTGCATGTGTAACAATCGCACGTGCTAATGCTACCCTTTGTCGTTGACCACCTGACAATTGTCTCGGTTTACGATCTAACAATTCGGACAACCCCAACATTTCAGCAGTCTCTAGGCATCGTTTCTTTTGCTCTGATTTTGAGATTTTCTTTGTATGTAAGCCAAAGGTAATGTTTTGTTCAACACTTAGATGTGGATATAATGCATAGTTTTGAAACACCATTGATAGATTCCGCTGACTTGGTGGTAGTTGATTGGAAAGGATATCACCAATAAATAATTCTCCTTTTGATATACCCTCAAGCCCAGCAATCATTCGAAGCATTGTGCTTTTTCCACATCCAGAAGGACCTACTAATACAAAAAATTCACCTGGTTCAATTGTGACATCAATTTCTTTTATCACATCAGATTTCCCATCATAGGACTTTGTCACTTTTTTTAACTGTACACGCTTCATTCCGTAAACCTCCTCATGTATTTATATACGATGCTTTTCCTCTTTACAGGTCTTCCAAAGCCAAGGTCTCCCAGTCGAAACAGCTACAGCTCCACTCTCTAATGCCGCTTCAATTTGTAATTGATTTTGAATAAGTCCACCTGTAATAATAGGAAGATTTGTTTCTCTTCTTAACTTGCTAATCATATCTGGAATAAGCGCAGGCATAATCTCAAGAGCATCTGGTTGAATATCGTTGACTGTTTGTAAGCCGTTTTTCACTGCATCTGTATCAACTAAAAAGAGCCTTTGAATTGTTAACAAACCTTCTTTTTTTGCTAATTGGATAAGCGAGCTTTTCGTTGTTATAATTCCAGTTGGCTTTACATACTTTGCTATAAATTTCAATCCTTCACGGTCATAACTGATGCCCGGGATTTTTTCTATATGCAAAAACACAAATCTATTGTTTTTCTTTAGTAAGTCAACATATCTTTTAATCACACTAATGTTTCCTGTTAATAAAAAGGCTGATTGTATATTTGTGTTTAAAAACTGATCCAAGCTTTTGGGATCTTTAATAGATGCAATAACCTGATCTTCTTTCAATCTTTTTGCAAATTCCTGTAGCATGTCCATCCTACCCACTCCTTCATAATTAACTTGAAGGTTGAATAGTAAAATAAAGAAACCATAAAAAAACACAGGGGTTACGATAACGTAATTCTCCTATTTCTTTTTATGGTTTCTCATTTTCACAACCTAATCTATTCACTTGTCCTTCACAGCTTTATAGTATCAACGAATTATAAAGTTGGTTTAAAGATAATGTATATTTTTGTAAATAGAGTATTGATTTTGTGTAAATATTTCCTAGTGTCAACAACAGTCAAAAGAAAAAACCTTCTTAATTAAGTAAGAAGGTTCTGCAATACATCCCATTAAGATTCATATTGAAGCATTTCACTTTGACATTGCATATCAAAGTAAAATCCTCGTTCTTCAAGTAATTGTTTATGTGTTCCTTTTTCAATGATTTTTCCATCTTTTAAAACAATAATTTGATCAGCCATCTTGATCGTATTTAATCGATGAGCAATGACAAAGGTTGTTCTTCCCTTCATCAATCTCGATAATGCCTCTTGAATTCTTAGTTCTGTGATCGTATCAATACTGCTCGTCGCTTCATCTAGAATTAAAATCTTAGGGTCCGCAAGCATTGCTCTAGCGATAGCCAGTAGCTGTTTCTGACCATGACTAATTCCATTTCCATCATGTTGAATGAGTGAATGATATTGCTCAGGTAGCTTATGAATAAATGATTCTGCATTTGCAAGCTTTGCTGCTTCGATAACTTCCTCATCAGATGCATTCATTCTTCCATACCTAATGTTATCTAAAATTGTGCCTTTAAAAAGAAAGGTATCCTGCAGCACGAAGGCCATTTGATTTCGTAAGCTGTCCCTGCTTATTCTGTTTATATTTTTTCCATCAATGTAAATTGAACCTTGATCAGCATCATAAAAACGAGATATTAAATTAATAACAGTTGTCTTCCCAGCACCTGTTGGACCTACTAAAGCAACGGTTTCACCAGGTCGTGCTAGGAAATCTACACCCTCTATCGTTTGCTTATCATCTCCTTGTTCGTAAGAAAAGCAAACGTCTTTAAAACGAACCTCTCCATTTAATTCGGTAATAGCCATTGGAGAGCTTACATCCTTTTCTCTTTCTTCATCTAGAATATCAAACACTCTTTCAGCTCCAGCTATTGCCGATAACAACGTATTAAATTGATTTGCTAAGTCATTTAGCGGGCGAGTGAATTGTCTTGCGTATTCCGCAAAAATTACAATCGTACCTATTGTAATCATTCCATTAAGAGCAAATAGCCCCCCAATCCCTGCAATGATAGCAAAGCTAAGGTTATTCAGCATATTCATAACCTTAGGAATAAAACCTGAAATCGTTTGAGCCCAAAACCCTGATTTTCTTAAGTTATTACTTTTGTCAATAAAGCTTTCAATCACCTTTTGTTCTTGCGAATAGGCTTTAATCATTTTCTGCCCCGATATTACTTCCTCAATATAACCGTTGAGTTCACCTAAACGTTGTTGTTGCTGTTTAAAAAGACTCCCGGTACGTCTAGTAATCCACTTCATACCGATAATCATAAGAGGGATAATCATTAAAGTAATAAGGGTTAATAAAGGGCTTAGCCATAACATAACTGTCACTGTACCGATTAAGGTCAATATACTTGAAAAGATTTGAATAACTGAGCTATTTAAGGTTGAGCTGACATTTTCAATATCATTTGTCACACGGCTCATTAGTTCTCCATGCTGTCTTTTATCAAAAAATGAAATAGGAAGGAAATGTAGATGATTAAACAAATTAAACCTCATTTTATTTACTGTATATTGCGAAATACCAATCATCCAATAATTTTGTAAGAATAATGATATTGAATGGAATATAAAGACGGCTATCAGCCCAATAACCATGAAAGCCAAGCCATCGGTCGCTAATGTAACAATATGTTCATCAATTGTTTTTCCAATTAAATATGGCCCTAACAATCCTAAGCCTGAGCTTAAAATAACCATAACCAGCACAAGGAAAAACTGACCTTTTTTTTCGGATAAATACCTCCAAATCCTAAGGACCGTTTGCAGCCCCTCTTTAAACCCTACTTTTTGTTTTTTCTTTAGCTGATTTCGGTTGTCCATAGAAATTCTTTCATACTTAAACGGGCTAGTTAGATGCTTTAACATTGGACACCCCCTCCATCATTTGAGATTGATAGATTTTTTGATAGAGAAGGGATGTTTCTAATAACCTATGATGTTGTCCATAAGCTACTACCTTCCCTTCATCCAACAATAAAATGTGATCTGACTCTTGTGCTGTGCTAATTTTTTGAGTAATAAGTAACGTCGTGCATGTATAGTTTTTTAATGCATTCAGTAATTTCTTTTCTGTTTTGACATCAAGAGCACTAGTGCTATCATCTAACAAGAGTATTTTCGGTCTGCGGACAAAGGCTCTTGCAACAGACAATCTTTGCTTTTGTCCACCTGAAAGATTAACCCCTTTTTGTCCTATTTTTGTTTCATACTGATTAGGAAGCTTTATAATCGTTTCGTGAATTTGCGCTGCTTTTGCCGCTTCAATGATCTCTTCATTTGAAGCATGCTCCTTCCCCCACGCAATATTGTCCTTTATTGATCCAGAGAATAACACGGCTTCCTGAGGAACTAAACCTATTTGATTCCGCAAATACTCGATGTTCATGCTCTCAACTGAAACATCGTCAATTAAGATCTTTCCCGAGTTAACTCCATATAGTCTTGGAATTAACTGAAAAAGAGATGACTTCCCTGATCCTGTGCCACCCATTACAGCAACTGTGTCACCTGCTTTCACATGAAAAGAAATATCTTTTAATACTCTTTCACTAGTTCCAGGATAAACAAATGTAACATTATTAAATTTGATACTTCCGTCTTGGAGTAATACCTGTTCCCCCACAGACTCTTCCGATCCATCTGTTTCTAAAACCTCCATCACACGTGAAGCCGAAGCACGAGAGCGTGAAAGAAACATAACAATAAAGGAAAACATTGATAAAGCTGCTGTTGTTCTTAGACCATAGTTGACAATTGCAACCACTTCACCTACCTGAATATTTCCATTTGCAACCTGTACTTGACCATTCCACAGAATGTAGATAATGCCGATATTCATAATAAGAAGCAAGATCGGCATTGCCATTTCAATCATTCGCAATGTTTTTGTTGTTGAATTCCTTAATGAATTAGTGGCTTTTGTAAAGCGTTCAATTTCATGACCTCTACGTACATAAGCCTTAATTAACCTCATCCCCATCAGATTTTCTCTTAATACGTCATTCACTGCATCTAATTTCGCTTGAACCTTTTTGAATAAACCACTACCTTTTTTCATAATCCAAATAAGAAGAATGATAACAACAGGAATAACAAACGCAAACACTGTTGCTAAAGCAGCATTCACAAAAAATGACATGATAACTGAGCCAATAACAAGAAGCGGGGCTCTTAACATAATTCGAAGACCCATAAACAGCGTATTTTGTAGCTGGGTAATGTCATTGGTCATTCTTGTAATAAGAGATGATGCAGGAAACTTACTTAGTTTCTCAAAGGTAAAGGATTGAACCTTTGTAAATAATTGTTTTCTTATTTCAAAACCAAAGCCCTGACTAACATGTGCAGCATAGAAAGAATTAATAATACCTGAAGCAAATGCGAGGAGAGACAAACCCAACATCACTGCGCCCCAAAAAGTAACGATCGAATAGTTCTCTTTTAGTATTCCATCATCAATAATTTTTGCCATTAATAAAGGTTGTAATAGTTCCACTGCCAATTCAGTTAACATTAATAGCAATGCAACCACCATCGGTATTTTGTATGGATGTAGAAATGATCTTAATTTTAACATTCTAAATAGGGCCCCCAGGTAATAGTAAGAGATACAATAAAGTAACTTACACTAAGTATATAGTCTACAAATGAACGTTTTGGATACCAAGCACTATGCTTCGTATCATCTTATGTTTCTCCACTACTATTTATTAGAATAATAATCACTTTCGTTAAGTATGTTTAAATGCGCATGCGATAACTTGACATTGAATCTAGATTACATGAAAAACAATAATATGACGACTATAGAAACTTTACTTACTTGAAATCCCATTCTTTCAACATACACTCATAATATTTAATAAAATACCCATAATAAGTAACAACATTTTACATTGTGAGGTATGCGATGAATCCGAGCCTAATTGATATTATGGAAACTCAAGCGAAATTATCAAAAATTCGTTGGGAATATTGGCGAGATGATATTATTTTTAGCTATCAATGGTGGTTCCTTATTATTACGTTCGTTATTTTGTTTATTGTATGGATTCGTTTACTAGACAAAAGCAGACTGTTGACGATTCTTTTGTTTGGATTTATCACATTAAATATCGTAACCTTTTTGGACACTCTCGGAGGGGAGCTGCAAGTTTGGGAATATCCTAAAATGATTCTACCTTGGGGCCCAAGGATTTTATGTATCGATCTAATGATTTCCATTTATTTTATGTTACTTTATCAATTTTTCACAAAATGGAGATCATATATTTTCGCCTCCATCATCCTATCTGCTATCTTTTCATTTATTTTTGAACCGATAGCTATATTATTAGGAATTTATCTACAGATAAGTTGGTCCCATTTTTACTCATTTCCTATTTATATCCTTTTAGCAATCAGCATTAAATGGATGGTTGAGAAGTTAATTAAAATAAATAACCTTACAAAAGGCTGACTCATCTTTCGAATCAGCCTTTAACTATAAGTGGAATTTTTATCTTTATATTTATTGTATTTTCAATATATTGAAAAGATAATCGTCCATTATATGACTTTACTAAATTAGAGATGATAAAGGTACCTAAACCTTGATGACCTTTCCCCTTTGAAGTTGCACCGAACTTTTCAAACAAATAATCTATTTCGTTTTTACCGGTAAATATAGCATTGTTTATGATTTCAAGAATATAAATGCCGCCATGAATTTCTGTTTTTACAGCAAGGGCGGACTGATGAATTGGCTTCATAGGCAGTGACGAGACTGGTACATTAAAGCTATATTCAATACCTGTTCCTGTTTGTTCAGCTAACTTTTTATATTTTAATAGAATGGAAGAGATATGAGATTCTTCTCCTTTTATTGCCTGGTTGACCATATTATATTCACCAAGCAATAAACGAAAGTATTCCTTGGCTTTGTGATTCGTTTCATGTTCTATTAGAAATTCTAATGTACTAACATGCTTTAGAAAATCATGTCGTTGTGATCTTACCGTTAAAAAATGTTCATTCATCTCTTCCAACTTCTTAGACAACTGTTGAACCTCATGTTGTTCTTTTACTTCTAGCGGCAGCTTTCTTAGCCTAACTATTTCACAAACAAACATTCCAATTAAAGAAATGATTTGGGAACTTTCCTGTATTGTTGTTACGATAACTGCTAAAAATATTGCTTGAAGCACTAAAAAGAAACTAGTTTTTTTGAAAGATAAAGTTGATAAAGATGAAGAAATCATTATCATTTCTTTACGATGTAATATGATAATGGCAACATGAATCCCCACCAAAAGCATCACCACTAGTTGATGTTGATCTATGAGTAGTTTAAAATATGCCATTAAATACATACTGCATATGAAGATGATATATAAAATAGAATTCACCAGCTTACCCCTAGTTATAAAATTGATCCTGAAGCTTATCTAGACTTGATTTTGTAATAATAGCTGTATTCTTAGTTTTTTGAAAATGAACAGTATAAGAGTTCTTTGTGTATAACGAGAAGTTTTTCACATAATGAATATTAATAATAAACCCCCTGTGCGAACGAACAAAATGTGAACCCGCTAGCTCTTCTTCCAAATCATTTAATGTTTGATAGGTAGAAAACTCCCCTTCAAGTGTATAAATTGTTGTCGATCTACCCGTCCTTTCAATATAAATAATCCCTTTTTTATCAATGAAATAGATTTCGGATTTATTCTTTAGCACCAATTTTGTTTTATCGCTTACTTCCTTTTTCTTTTCTAATCGATTAATTCCTCTAAGCAATCTATCTTTAGAAAATGGCTTCATAATATAATCCAAAACATCTAATTCAAAAGCATGAACCGCATATCCACTATGACCAGTTACAAATATCACCTTTATGTCCATTGCATAGCTATGTATAAAATCAGCTAATTCATATCCTGATAATTCTGGCATCTCAATGTCAGTAATAAGTAAATCAATATCCGCACTTTTAATTAATTTATAGGCTTCCTCTGAGTTATTCGTAGAAAAGACAATATCAATATTAGCCTCTTTCGAAAGCGTTATCTGCAGTTTCTCTAAATCATATTTTTGGTCATCAACTAAACCAACTCTTATCATCTTTCGCACTCTTCCGTAGAATTTTTTACCAATATTTTAACATGTTCATGAAAGGAATTGGCGTTTTCACGACAAAAAAAGGAAGTTTCACGACATGTTGGATGTTTTTAATATGCTATGCTCTTATGATTGTAATAGATCAAGGGAATCAAGGAGGAAAAAGGATGATTAATATAAATCACGTTTCAAGATCCTTTAAAGATAAAAAGAAAACCATCCAAGCAGTAAATAATATTACATGTGAGATTCGTAAAGGAGATGTTGTTGGTTTACTTGGGGAAAACGGTGCAGGAAAAACCACTCTTCTAAGGATGATATCGACAATTCTAGAGCCAACAGAGGGTAGCATCATGATTGATGGAATTGATATTTATAAGGAACCTATGAAAATCAAAGGAAGGATTGGTGTTCTATTCGGCAGTGAGACCGGATTGTATGATCGCTTATCAGCCCGTGAAAATCTTGTTTATTTCGCAAAGCTGTACGGGTTAAGTAAAAATGAAACAGAAAATCGAATCAATCAACTCGCGGTTAGATTTGGCATGAAGGAATATATGGATCGAAAGGTTGGAGGATTTTCAAAAGGCATGCGTCAAAAAGTAACGATAGCTAGAACCCTTATTCACAACCCAGAGATCATTTTATTAGACGAACCCACAACAGGATTAGATATTACCTCAGCAAATATGTTTCGAGAGCTCATTCATCAGCTTAGACGTGAGGGGAAAACAATTATTTTCTCTAGTCACATTATGGAAGAGGTAAAACAGCTTTGCCAATCTATTATTATGATTCATAAAGGAGAAATGATATATAACGGATCTACCGAGGACCTATACAAGCAAGAAGAAAGTGATGATTTAAACTATATCTTTATGTCTCGGATTATTAGGGGGAATGAATAATGACTTGGCATGTTTTTATAAAAGAACTGAAAGATTCTATAAGAGATCGTAAAACCATTATGCTCAGCGTTATGTTACCTATATTATTTAACATTGGATTATTGTTTTTTATGGAAAAGATCATTATGGATGATTCTGTTGAACAAGTAAACGTTGCAGTGGAGCAGAATACAGATAAACTCGTTTTGGATTGGCTGGAGGAATTAGACGAAATCGAAATCGTGTCTACAGATGACCCTGTTCACTTAGTAGAAGAGGGCGAAGCATTAGTTGCAGTTTCTGCCGATGAAAATTTCAGTCTGAAGTTAGAAAACAATGAAATGCCTGAAGTAATTGTTCAAGCTGATCCAACTAGCACAAAAGGGGGAAGCACCCAGGATTTAATTGCAAATACGCTAGCATTAAAACAACAAGAGTATATTCAGCAATATCTAGTTGAGAGTAATATTGATCCAACTTCTTTAGAGCCTTTTAAAATCAACATCAAAAGCATGAGTGAAGGAGATGATACGTCACTGTATTTAATCTCAATCTTTGCTCAACTCATTATCGTATTAGCCGTTTTAATGGGAGGACTACCCGCAGCAAACGATTTATTTGCAGGAGAGAAAGAACGTAAAACAATGGAAGCTTTACTAATGACTCCAGTTAATCGTCTTCATATTATCATTGGTAAATGGCTAGCCATAAGCACATTAAGTATGGTGAGTGGAATTTTCTCTGTCATTACCTTCATTATTGGGGTGAATGTTTTTACAGAAAAACTTGCTGATGCATTACAATTGGATGAAAATATAGGATTTTTTACAATCAGCTTATTAGTCGGTATTATCTTCTTTGCATTATTAATCTCAAGTTTACAAATGCTAATCAGCTTAATGGCAAACAACTTAAAAGAAGCACAAAATTATATCTCACCGATTACAACTCTGGCGATGGTTCCATACTTCATCTTAATTGGTGTCTCAGCTAATGAATTATCAACCATGCATTTTCTTATTCCATTTCTCAATATCTACGCATTAATTAAACAGTTAATCTACGGTATTTATGATACAACAAGCATATTATTAGTAGCTGGAAGCTCAGCAGCATTCATTTGTTTAACATTCTTTATAGCATATGCCATGTTCATGAAAAGCAAATGGGTGCTTGGTAAATCATAAACCACCTTTTTATTGGGTACTTCAAAAATTTGAAGTGCCCTTTTATTTTTCCCTTGAATTTTTTCCAAGTGATGACAATAATATGACTATTAGAGTCTTTTCGTACTTCGAAACAATTTATGTAAGGGAGAAAAAATCATGTCTACTGCTTCGATTCCCAAAAAGCCTGCTTCTTATCAAAGTGATACAGGAACTGTTTATAACATTTTATTTATCATTGGTCTCTGCCATCTTCTAAATGATAGTATTCAATCGGTTATTCCGGCAATGTTCCCCATTTTGGAGAAATCGATGGGGCTTACATTTACTCAACTAGGTCTTATTGCTTTTTCATTAAATATGGTATCGTCTGTTATGCAGCCAGTTGTAGGATTTTATACAGATAAACGCCCAATGCCCTATGCATTACCGATTGGACTGACAAGTAGTATGCTCGGTGTTCTTGGATTAGCTTTTGCTCCTTCGTTTATCACAATCCTTCTATCTGTTATTTTTATAGGTCTCGGTTCAGCTATTTTTCATCCTGAAGGTTCGAGGGTTGCTTATATGGCAGCCGGAAATCGCAGAGGATTGGCTCAATCTATCTACCAGGTTGGTGGAAATAGCGGTCAGGCACTTGCACCAGTTATTACAGCATTAATTCTAGTCCCATTAGGTCAGTTTGGCGCTATTTGGTTTACAGTTGTTGCTGCTCTAGCCGTATGCTTTCTAATCTATATTGCAAAATGGTATTCTACTAAGCTATCAATTATGAACGCTGAAAGAAAAGCGAAGCAACAAGTAGAACATAAAAGTAAATCATTATCAAAGGCAATTCGTAATGCTCTCATTATCATTATTTTCATCATTTTTGCTCGTTCTTGGTATGGAAGTGCTATCTCTAACTTCTACGCCTTTTACGCCATTGAAAAATACGACTTAACGATTGCTACCTCACAGCTATACATTTTTACTTTCCTTGTGATGGGTGCAGTTGGAACATTTCTTGGTGGTCCACTAGCAGACCGCTTCGGTAAACGTAATGTGATCCTTGTTTCTTTACTAGCTACAGTGCCGTTTACATTATTGCTACCATTTGTTGGTCCTACTGCTTCTCTGATCCTGCTTGGTTGCATCGGAATTATCTTAATGTCAAGCTTCTCAGTTACCGTTGTGTATGCTCAAGAACTTGTTCCTGGGAAAATCGGAACAATGTCAGGTTTAACTGTTGGGTTAGCATTTGGTATGGGAGCAATTGGATCAGTTGCTTTAGGCGCAATTATTGATAAATTAGGATTAACAACAACAATGATTGGAGTGGCTTTACTACCTGTATTAGGTATTTTAGCTTTCTTGCTCCCCTCAGATCGTAAATTACAAGAATGGCAGCAACAATAATTAATACTTCAAGACCTAAAAAAGAAGAACATCCCGAATGTTCTTCTTTTTTGTTCTCTATTGAAGGACATGTTTCATGTTCTTTCTTTGGTGAAGACCACTTCCCTCTTTTTCCTTTGCCGCTTTGGTCTTCATCCCCCTTATGAAGATCATTTCCCTTATTTCCCTATACGGTTTTGGTCTTCATCCCCTCCACATAGCCACTTCCAAATTAAAAATTAGGATAATACTAGATTGAGTGGAAGTAATTACCTAAACTTTTAATCTAATTGTAACCTACGAAATCTTTTTCTATGTTATAACTAGATAGACGAGAAAGGGGTTGCTATATGCGAGCTTTTAAGCAAACTATTGCCACAATTGGTATCCTTTTATTATCCTTACCTATTTCTTACGTGGCAAACGCAGAATCAACAAAGGCATCTTTAGATCGTGCCAATGAACAGCTAGAGCAGAGTCAACAAACCATTCTTCAAAAAGAAAAAGAGCAACAAGCGATAAATGAAGAAGTAAAAGACATTCAAGAAAACGTACAAGTCTTAGAAAATCAGATTTCTACTAACGAGAAAAGTTTAGCTGAAGTAGAAGCAAAAATATCAGAAACTCAGAAAATAATTGCACAGAAAAAAGAGGAAATAGTGCTTTTACTTGATAAAGTATATGCTCGTGAAGGAATTATGGAAAAGCGTTTAGTCGCTCTTCAACATAGTGACCGAACGACAGTTGTGATTGAAACCCTCATTAATTCAGAAAGCATTGGTAATTTCTTTGAACGAGTTGGTGCAGTTGCCACTTTACTAGACGCAGATCAAAAAATAATAGATCAACAAGAAGCTGATTTAAAGCAGATTGAAGAAGATAAAAAAGAAATTGATCGTCAACAACAACTTCTTCATACACAACAAAGTGATCTTGAAGCTAAGAAAGCTGAACTAGAAGAAAACCGTGTAAAAAGAAACGAAGCATTAGCTGTTATGCAGGAAAAATATCAAAAGCTTTCAGAAGAAATTAATCTCGCTGAAAAAGAAAAATCAACTATACAATCACAAATTACCTCTATTTCAGATAAGTTAGAAAAAGAGCAAGCCGCTGCTAAAGCAAGAGCTGTTGAATTAGCAAAGGCGAAAAAAGCTCAAGAAGAAGCACAAGCTCAGCAAACTGTTGCTCCTCCAACAAATAACAAAGACACTTCTACTGTTTCCGGAAAAGAAATGTATGTTTCCGCAACAGCTTATAGCCATGAAGATACTAAAAACGATGTTACTTATTTAGGATATAACATAAAGAAGAATCCAAACATGAAATTAATTGCTGTAGACCCAGGCGTTATCCCACTTGGTTCAAAAGTGTGGGTTGAAGGATATGGTGTTGCAATCGCTGGTGACACAGGTGGTGCGATTATAGGTCATAAAATTGATGTTCTCATGCCATCAAGTGCAAAAGCATTGCAATGGGGCCGAAAGACAGTGAAAATTGTTATTCTTGACTAAGAAATTATAACAATTAACGAAGAGATAGATAAACCAGATGCTTTCTGGCTTATCTATCTCTTTGTGCATTTCTCAGTTGAAAAAAATGTTAAAAAATTTTATTATTAATATTGGGAACAGGGAGAGATGCCCAGTTCTATTTTAAAATGAACCGATATCAACTTAATATAGGTTACGCCTTTTAGTTAATAGCTAAAATTTAAAGCCAAAGTAAGATGTAGTGAAAACACACTACTCTTATTTTGGCTTTTTCTTTTTTATAGCCAGTTTAAACATTTCATTAGATAACACCAATATGAGTTCCCCATCTACTAGACAAACGATATTAAAAAATGAAAAAAATAAGGATGTGAAGGTCTTTGTTAACATCATCAAGTAGTATTGGTCAGGTGTTATTCAACCTGCTGATCGTGCTATCACCAATCTATTTTTATCAATTGATTTTTTCCCATTCTACTAAAAAAAGAACTGATCTTTTTGCAGGACTAGTTTTTGGTTTTGCGTCCATTTTAAGTATGTATTTCCCTATTCTTTCAGGTGAATTAAACGGCGGCTTCCTATGGGATTTACGTTGGGTTCCGTTTGTTGTTTGTGCACTCTACATGGGGAAAGTATCCACCATTATCTGTGGATTGTTATTAGTAGGATATCGTTTTACATTAGGCGGTTTTCTTGCATCAGTTAATGTACTAGTTGTTGCACTCATACTTTATATACTTATTATTTTGATCAAGAAAAAATATCATGAATTACGTAAAGTTAGCAAAATTCTTATTACACTCTTTACTTCAATTCTAACTTTTTTTGTAGTTATTTCTTCCATTTTATTACACTTTCTATACTTAAATCAGTTGGAGTTTTTATATCAACTAGGAAGTCATCTTTACTTACAAATGGGTGCTTCCTATGTAATTGGTATAATGATCTACGCTTATCTTACAGAAAGTGTACGATCTAACCTTAAGCTATCAGAACAAATTCATGATGCTGAAAAGCTTAATATTGTAAGTGAGCTTGCAGCCTCAATTGCCCATGAAGTACGTAATCCATTAACAGTGGTAAGAGGATTTATTCAACTAACAAAAGTGAAAGTTGATAAAGAACTCCATCATTATATGGACACCGCTATTGATGAACTAGATCGGGCTGAGTCAATCATTTCGGATTATTTGAATTTTGCAAAACCACAACAAGACATGAAAACTGAGGAAATTAGGGTTGGTAAGTCACTAAAAGAAATTATTCTCCTTATGCAATCCTATGCTAATATAAAAGGAATTAGACTCGAACACCAAATAGAAAAAGATTTATACATTAAGGTAGATCCGTTTAAATTTAAACAAGCGATCTTAAATTTGGTAAAGAATGCAATTGAAGCAACAGATAGTGGAAGTGTGAAGATTACTGTGATCTTTTGTGAAAAAAGCCAGGTAATCTCCATTCAAGTAATAGATACCGGCTTAGGAATGACAGTAGAGCAACTCCAAGGAATCGGTAAGCCATATCACACAACAAAAGAAAATGGAACAGGTTTAGGATTAATGGTGACGATCCGATTGATTGAGGCTATGGGTGGAACGTTAAAATTTGAAATTGAACCTGGTAAGGGGACTATAGTTAACATCAAATTTAAAGGCGTTAGGAAAAGCTCCAAAGAACAAAATGCTTCTAAGAAGCCGTATACTGCTTAATGAAATGAAATAAAGCATAAAAAAGTTCACATAAATCTTGTGAACTTTTTTATATACACCTTAAGATCCTAAGATAAAAGCAACAAATGACTTATCTTCTTTAAAGTTCCAATCAATAAAGATATCCTTGATAGTAGTATTGAATATATTATCAAATTTTCCATATCTATGGAAATAAGTTTTCTCTAATTCATCCTTTGTAATCTTAAGCTCCTCTGCAAACCCTTTCTTGATTAGTGATTTTTCAATTGGAATAAGAATTCCTTTCCTCTCGATTAAATAAAGAGAAGATGAAAGAGGATACACATAAATTTGATCTGGAATTTTTTGCACCAATTGACTCAGTCGAGCAACCTCTGTTTCTAGCCTCTTGAAATCAACATTTTGGTCTGATGCACACTTTTCTACTTCATCATCCATAACAAATATAATCACTCCAGAGTTATTGGGAAAATTCCAATCATGATAACTTTCCTCAACATCACGATCAAATGTAATCTTTACTACTCCCTTTAATTCTTCAATAATATGGTTAATGATCACGGTTCTAGCCTTGTCAACCTGATTATTTTGTCCTTGTTGTATAAGGATCTCTTCCATTGGTGAAATAAAACCACGGATATATGTAACTAAATATTTACCACACAGTGTTGATTGACAGGATTGTGGCCCCTTGCCAAAATTCTTTCTTAGTAACTTACTTGTAAAGCTACTAATCATATTTAAAGTTTCTTGATCCACACCCTCACCTCTTTTCTATTCAATATCAACTTGTCTGTAGCTATGTTTTTTTGGATCTGTGGGATTTAACACAAAAAGAATGACACTCTTATCTAAGTCAAAATCCCAATCTACAAACATTTCGATAATTTGTTTATTGAGGGTAGCTTCTAATTGGCTGTTGTTATGCAAATACCCTTTCTCCAAATTCCGCTTAACTCGTTTTAAAAGATCACCATGACCAAGTCGAATGAGTTCCTTTTCAATTCTCACAAGAATTCCATTACGTATAATTACTAGAGTTCTTTCATTAATTTCACAGGAATAGATCTCTTCAGGTATCTTCTGTGCTTGCTTACTAATTTGAATAACTTCATTATCAACCTTTTCCTTCCCAATATACTCCTCAACTAATACCTCTTTAGGTGTAAACGGTTCAGAACTAACACAAGTAACCATCCCAGATTTATTGTGTAAATTCCAGTCATAATAAACTTCCTGAATTTTTTTACTAGTAGATATCTCAATAAAAGCCCTCAGTTCAGGAATAAGTGTATCCATTAGTTTATCTCTCATTTGCATGATTGTCATGATCTGGTCTTGTTCCAACAAAACACGCTCAGAGGGGGTAAGAAAGTTCCTTAAGTAAATCGTGATAAATGTGTACCCTACTGAAGTATACACAGATTGTGGTCCCTTACCAAAGCTCTCTCGAAACATCTTACCAACATAGCCGCTTATATCCTTTTGAAGGCTTAATATCGCATTATCATCCATTATATTAGACTCCTCTCTCCTTCTTTATTTAATATCTAGTATGAACGATTATTTCTTTTTCAATAAGAATACACCTTATAAAAAAACATACTGTGTTTTCCACAGTATGTCTCAATTTACAATAATAAGTTCTGTCAGTAAGCAACTTAAATAATCTAATTGATATTTTAATTGTAATCTAAAAGAGTGAGTGGCATCCATTCTCTCCAGAAAAATTTTGGCATTCTCAATATTCTTCAGCATTTCACAGATTAACTCCGTGAGTGATGCAACCATATTAATAAATAACTGTTTTTCAATAGGTTCCAGTTTCATCAAGACTGATGTTTGCTTCATAACATTAATAATATCTGAATGAGTATTTGCTATAGGAAGTATAACATTAGAAAGTTCTTTCTCCTGTTGACACACAATCTGCTTCATATCTCCAATAAGCTGAGTTACTTCATATAACATAACAGTTGTCATTTTGTTAATGACTTTTAAAGATTGTAAATATTCGAAAGTATGCTGTTGATCCTGCTTTATCATGTTGTAACGAGCTCCTATTCCTTCAAAAACTAACAAACATAAAAAAGCCAAAATAGCAAAAAGA
>NZ_NUMC01000067.1:22756-46839 GCF_002577655.1 Bacillus sp. AFS040349
TCTTTTTGCTATTTTGGCTTATGTTTAGCTTATTTTTCTAAATCATTTCTACCAAGTATTTAAATTAGTTTATTTCTAGTTGATAAATATAGCACTTAGCTTCATTTAAAAGAAAAAGCATTATTATCTTTTCTTCTTAATTTAATAATATAAAATATTCAAATGAAAGTAAATAATCTCTTCTATTGTAAATAAAAGAAAATATAGCTCCTATCATTTTTGTAGTCCCAAATCATAAATATATCTTCTACAACTGTAGTGAAAATTGATTCAAAAACCTCTTTTTGTTTAATAAAGGAGTTCTTAATATCATTGGAACGCTCTTGTAGCAACTCTATATGTCCTTTGCGATACAAAACTTTTTCAATTTGAATTAAAGGTTCTCTGCATTCTACAGCATACATATTTTGATTCATTCTAATGATTTCTACTCTACTTGGTACTTTATATATTTCCTCACTAACCGAAATTATTCCGTTAAAAAGATTCTCCCTGATTGTAGGAGGTACTGTTGTTTCGAGCCATTCTTTAGATCCACTATTCTCCAAAATCATTATTCCCGTGTTTCTTTTAAAATTCCAATCATCATAATAAGAATCAAAAGAAATACCAAGGCAATCATGTGCTTCTTTGCCAAACTCAGTGAATACTTCTTCCATAACAGCGGACCTGAATTTCTGTAATAAGCTTACATTGTTATTCTTCAACAAAACGGCTTCAGCAGGAGTTATATATTTTTTTATAAAGATGACTAATCTGTTTGAATGCAATGTAACGTAACATGTTTCAGGTCCTTTTCCAAACCTTTGCTTTAGCAGTTTACTTAATGTACTACTAAGAAGAAGGAGGTCTTCTTGGTAGTAATTATCAACATTTTTCATTTTATGTCCTCCTTAGTTATATTTAATCAATGCACAACAAGCAGCTTTAAACATTTTATACAATTTATTCCATATAAACATAAAAAGGCCTAACTTCGATATAGAAGTTAGGCCATGGACAGACAGCTATTGTGAGATAGATTCTCCCATTTACCATTTAAGGTTCATTTATATAATTGTATGTAAGTTTGTAATGAATCCTTTAATCAAAACTAATAACAGCAAGAAATTAGTCTAATAAAGATTATCACTATTTCCTATACATTGCAACAGTTTCTATCTATTCAATTCTTATACCTACTCTATCTTCGGTACTGTACTAAAATCTTAAATGATCATAAATAAAAGTTTTTGAATAGAATCTCCCTTCCTTTGATATCTTAAAACCAAAGTTAAATTTTGAGGTGATAAGATGAATAGGCGAAATCAGAATTCAGAGGTGACTCCCCATCAAGATGGAGAGAGGGAATCAATTATAAATGATCCGTTATCAACAGAAGGTTCTCAGATGGGGATAAGACTTGATGCTGATCCTGAATTTTCCCAAGAAAAAAACCCTTTTGATCATGAAATAAAACGAGATCCTTCCATGGATACATTTGAAAAACTAATGAGAGGGAAGAAAGTTTAAGAATAAAAGGAGGTTAAGTTTATATGTCTGATTGGAATGAACAAGCAGCTCCAAATAATAATACACCTGCTACTAGACTTCGAGCTCGTAATTTAACATTAACGAAACAAAACAAATATAGATCAAACTCTTCTAGAAATTCATCTAACGACAAATAATAAGCTTGAGAGGCTGTTTAGCCCCTCAAGCTGTTTATTGTGCTTTTATAAATGCATAAATTTGCTCTTGAGTTGGAATAGCTGAAATTGCTCCTTTGCCAGTTGTAGTTATAGCACCACTTGCATTGGCATAAGCAAGGATTTCTTCACTTTCTTCTTTTAGGAGAGTACCTATTTGAGATACAATCACATTCTTCTCAAGTAGCTTATAAAGAAAACCCCCAATAAAGGCATCTCCCGCCCCTGTTGTATCTTGAACAGAAACATTGTATCCAGGTGAATGAATGCAAAATTCCCCATTAACATAAAGGTCAGCTCCTTCTGATCCTTTTGTGTAGATAACAGCTTTCACATCTCCAATAAATAATGATTGAATCGCCTCTTCGACATCTTTCACTCCTGTAATAAACTCTAATTCCTCATCTGAAATCTTTACAAGATGTGCTTCAGGGAGAAAGTTCAAAATTGTTCTTCTACAGTCTTGAGGATCATCCCATAATGGTAGACGTACATTTGGATCAAAGCTGATTAAAGCACCTTTTTCCTTAGCAGACATAATTGCTTTAGTATGAGCTTTTTTAATTGGACTTTCTACTAAATCAACTGAGCAAAAATGAAGGATATCTCCTTTATTAAAAATTTCTCCATTAATCTCATCCTCGTTCAATAATAGATCTGCTGAGGGATTACGGTAAAAGGAAAAATCTCGTTCTCCATCCTCCTTAAGAGATACGAATGCCAAGGCAGTATTTGCTTCTTTTGTTCTAAGAACATGTTCAGTATTTACCCCAACATTGTTTAATGTTTCAATCAGAAAATCACCAAAAGCATCAACACCTAGTTTCGTAATCATTGAAGCGTTTCCACCTGACTTCGCAACAGCTGCTGCAACATTAGCAGGTGCTCCTCCTGGTGCTCTTTCAAATGAAACAACATCTTTTAATGCAATACCTTTTTGCTCCGGAATAAAATCAATTAGTACTTCTCCAATCGAAAATAATCTACCCATTTTTTCACCTTCTTTTATATGTATAAGTGTTAACTGTTTAAGTATATACCATAGAGATTATTCTAATAATAAGTTAAGTAAGTTAATTTCATAATTATGATTCTTAAATCAAAAAACGAACATTTTTCTTCACCTTGAACATGTTAATAAACAATACACGGATAAAACATTATTAAATGTGAAATTCATACGTTTTTTGGTAACAAATGATACATTATGAAATTAATTCAAGTAAGCTTGATTAAATAAAAAAGGAGCTTCACAACATGAATCTTAATAATGTTTCCTTAACAGCAGCCGAAATAGGTATCCTTTGGACATCTTACATATATGATACCATGACACTTCCATTTCTAACATTCATGAAACAAAAAGTAAGCGACACAGATATTATTCCTGTTACGGAGGAAGCTTATCGCATATCTTCTCTCCATGTAGAAGAACTTGAACAAATTCATCAGAAGGAAAACTTGCCCATTCCATATGGATTTACAGATAAAGATGTTTCTTTGGAAGCACCTGATTTATTTACTGATACGTTTAAATTAACATACATCTTACACATTGGAAGAGTAGGACTGCTTACTCATTCCGCAAGTCTATCATTAGCCGCAAGAGCTGATATTCGCGCTTATTTTGGTGATTGCTTATCTCGTGTACAATCTCTATATCAACTATCATCTGATGTAGCACTTAAAAAAGGACTTTACTTAAGAAGACCTTACATCCCTTATCCAAAAGAAATTGATTTCATTCATAATAAAAGTTACTTAAGTGGATTAAACCCTTTAACTAAATATAAACAAAGAATACTAAATGCCATCGAAATTTCTCACCTTAGCTTGAATATCGAAACAAATCAAATTGGGGTTATGCTTTCATCTGCCTTTATGCAGACCGCCCAATCCAAAGAAGTAAAAGATTATATGAAAAAAGGAAAAGAAATTTCTAAAAAACAGATAAAGGTTCTGTCAGATACACTCATGAATGACGATATACAAGCACCGATATCAGCTGATCATGCCGTAACTGATGCAACAACAAACGTTTTTTCTGATAAGTTAATGATGAACACGATGTCTCTTCTATCATCAGCTGGACTCGGTAACTACGCTACTGCTGCATCGGCCAGTCAACGGAGTGATCTCATTCTAAATTATGAGCGTTTATCTGCTGAGATCGCCCAATTTGCCAAGGACGGGGTTGATATTATGATTAAAAATAAATGGTTGGAAAAACCACCAGGAGCCCCTGATCGAACACAGCTAGGTGATAATATTCATTAACACCTTACATAGAAAAAGGCGTTGGAGTAACCCAACGCCTTTTTTTATACTGGTACAGCTACAAAAAACTCATTATACAATGCTTGCACAGCGCGTTTTTCTTGTGGTTCCTTCACACCAAACATCATACTTACCTCAGAAGATCCTTGGTTAATCATTTCAATATTTACCCCTGCATCTGCAAGAGCTTTTGACGCTCGGGCAGTTGTACCAACATTATGGCGCATACCTTCACCAACGACCATAATCAATACAAGATCGTGTTCAATAATAACCTCATCTGCATGTAATTCAGTCATAATTCGTTCCGTGATCTTTTCTTCAAGACCTTCATCCATTTGACCTTGCCTTAAAATAACTGTTACATCATCTATACCCGAAGGCACATGTTCATATGTTAAACCGTAATCCTCTAGAATTTGTAGAAGCTTACGACCAAACCCGATTTCACGATTCATTAAGTATTTACTAACATAAATGCTGCAAAAGCCTTTATCACTTGCAATACCAATAACTGGTCCATTTGTATTTGATCTTTCATTCACAATTTTTGTACCAGGAGCAGAAGGATTATTAGTATTTTTAACATTTACTGGAATACCAGCCCTGAATGCCGGGATTAGTGCCTCATCATGAAAAACAGAAAAACCTGCATATGATAGCTCTCGCATTTCTCTGTAAGTGAGCTCACTAATTTCCTTTGGATCTTGAACAATATTCGGATTAACAGAATACACGGCATCAACATCTGTAAAGTTTTCGTATAAATCTGCTTTAATTCCATTAGCAAGAATTGAGCCTGTAATATCTGAGCCACTTCTTGAGAATGTTAGCACCTCTCCAGTTTTGCTGTATCCGAAAAAGCCTGGGAAGACAATAATTCCTTCTCTTTCACGAAGCTTATATAAATTTTCATATGATTCAGGTAATACCTGCGCATTACCTGGTTCATCCGATACAAGTAATCCTGCATCTTTCGGATTTACGTATTGTGCATTTAAACCACTATGTTGGAAATAGGCAGCAATTAGCTTTGCATTATTATCCTCACCACTTGCCTTTACTGCATCTAGATAGCTATCCGGCTTACTTTTATCTCCATCAAGTAAATTCTTTAAGTCCTCTGAAATCGTAGTGATAATGTCAGAAGGAATAGATAACTCTTTTACAATACTCTCATATCTTTCAATAATTGTTTGAAAAACAGAGTCTGCATTTTCATTTGCTAAATGCCTTTCTGCACATTCAATAAGTAAATCTGTTACTTTAATGTCATCTGAATAACGTTTTCCAGGTGCAGATACAACAACCACCTTACGATCAGGATCTGATACGACAATATTCAATACTTTTTTTAGCTGTTCACCTGATGCTAAGGAAGAACCACCAAACTTAACAACCTTCATTTCCACAACTCCTACTATTTAAAATTTTCAGTCAAATTTTATTTTCCTATTATCTCTTTTTTCATCTAATTAATCAAGAGTTTTCTTCCTTATAAGGACAATTGTCTTTCTTGCAAACACACAAATACCTATCTCCCATAAAAATATCCACTAAATTACTTGAGTGCTCAACACAAAAAGGAGACCAAACACGTCTCCCTTTACTCTATTTTCTAGAGTATACATTTATACTATTATCATACAGAATTACAATACCTTACTTAAGAAGGATTTCGTTCTTTCATGCTGCGGATCATTAAATAAAGGCTCTGGCATATTTTCTTCTATAATATAACCACCATCCATGAAAATCACACGATCACCAACCTCTTTTGCAAACCCCATTTCATGAGTAACAACGACCATTGTCATTCCTTCTCGAGCTAATTGCTTCATAACCTCAAGAACCTCTCCTACCATTTCTGGATCTAGGGCAGAAGTTGGTTCATCAAACAACATAATTTTCGGCTCCATCGCCAATGCTCTAGCAATCGCAACACGTTGTTTTTGACCACCTGACAAAGAATTTGGATAAGCATTTGCTTTTTCAGCTAACCCTACCTTTTGAAGGAGCTGTAATGCCTTTTCTATTGCTACCTCCTCCTTCATTTTTTTCACTGTTATTGGTGCCATTGTAATATTTTCCATAACTGTTTTATGGGGAAAAAGATTGAATTGCTGAAAAACCATTCCTACATCTTCACGAACTTTGTTTATATCTGTTTTTTTATCTGTTAAATCAATACCATCTATCATAACTTGTCCGCCCGAAACCGATTCGAGCAAGTTAAGGCATCGTAAGAAGGTAGATTTTCCTGAACCAGAAGGACCTATTACAACAACCACTTCTTGTGGCTTAATCGTGACATTAATATCTTTAAGTACATGGTTTGCGCCAAATGATTTCTTTAATTTTTTTACAGTAATCATTCTGTCGTCAACCTTCTTTCAAGTATATTTAGTAAAAAGCTAAGAGTTAAGGTTAAAATTAAGTAAATAGCAGCTACGGTTAAGTATGGTTCCCATACCCGATAATATTGAGATGACATTGCCCGACCCCAATACATAATCTCTGGGGCAGCAACAACTGCCGCAAGAGATGATTCTTTTACTAACACAATAAATTCATTTCCAAACGGAGGAATCATTCGCTTAAAAGCCTGCGGCAGAATAACATGTCTCATAGCTTGAACATGATTCATTCCTAATGAACGTGCTGCCTCCATCTGTCCTCGATCGATTGATTGAATTCCACCTCTAAAAATTTCAGCAATATATGCAGCAGCATTTAATGAAAGTGCAATAATTGCAGCTGCAATTCCATTTGTTTCACCTGTGAAAAATGGCACTACCCCAAAGTGAACTAATAGTATTTGAACAAATAATGGCGTTCCACGGAAAAAGGTAATGTACCATTTAAAAGGAAGCGCTAGCAATTTGTTATTCATCATTTTACCTAAGCCTATCGCAAGTCCAAGAACAGTTCCTAGAAGAATACCAGCTAAAGACAAGCCAATTGTTAACAATGTTCCCTTTAATAAAAATGGACCATATTCAGCGATAATATCAAAACGAAAATCCATATTTTTCTTCCTCCCCTATAAAGGCAAAAATTGCGTATCACCTTTTATAAGGTGGTACGCAATAATTTTTGACCTTTATTGCTGTGCCTTTAAGTTTTCAACATCTGGATCTGAACCGAACCATTCGTTATAGATTTCAGCATATTTCCCGCTGTCTAGCACTTTGTTAATCGCTTCGTCAAATTCAGCTTTAAGTTCGCTACCTTTCGGGAACATTAACCCATAGTATTCAGAAGCAAAGCTTTCTGTATCTTCAACCACCGTTAACTTTTGATCTGGATTATTTTTCACATATTCTTCAACAACTGTATTATCAGCAACTACTGCGTCAGCACCACCGCTAGTAAGCTCCATAATCGCTAAGTTATTGTTTTCAAATTGTTTCATGTTTTTATTGTTTTTCCCCATAATTCCTTCAACTGCTTCTTGACCAGTTGTTCCTGCTTGAACAGCTACCACTTTACCTTCTAAGTCTGCAGCAGATGCACTGTCACTGCCTTCAGGAACTAAGATTTTGTTTGTTGATAAAAAGTATGGTACAGAGAAGTCATATGTTTGTTTACGATCATCGTTTATTGTAATAGCAGATATCCCAAAATCCGCAATCTTATCTTTAATCTCAACGAATAAAGGATCCCAGCCAACATGTTCAATTTCAATTTCATAACCTGCTTCTTCAGCTACTGCTTCAATAAAATCAACATCAAATCCAACAATTTCACCTTTATCTTGATACTCAAATGGTGCATATGCAGCATCAGTAACAACTCTTAATGTTTTCTTCTCTTCCGTTTCACCTGATTCGCTTCCTTCACCACTAGTTGTTTCCTGACTAGTCCCACAAGCTGCTAACAAAAACAAAAATGAAAGCATAAGGACAGATATAAATAACCCTTTTTTCATTTCTAGCTCCCCCTTATTTCTCTTAATCTCTTAACTATTTAAATGACTATGTAAGATACATAGTTTTTAGCATTTATAATATATATGCATGTATGAAGTATATCAGTATATGTATTTAAATACAATACTTCGTATAAAAATCTTTTATTAGAATAGGTTTTATTTTCAAAATACTTGTAACAAATTACTATTTCTTCCTTTAATTTTAAGACTAAATAAAATACTGTCAATTCTTTTGTGAGATATTATGACAAAAAAAGATATTAGGTTTATGATGAATCATTTATAAATTTACTTATAATTATACAGTTGAAGGGGTGCCTGTCACCACCCGATATTTGTAGAAGGATGTCGATTGAAGATGCTCAGAGCCAATAACAAAAAGGCTACTGAAAGCTCCAGTAACCTTTTTACATTCTTATTTTTGTTTATAGTAAGTTAGTGCAAGGGCAAATGCAAGAACTGTTCCCTTTACAATATCCATTGCATAATAAGGAACTGACATCATTACAAGCCCATTTTGAAGGATTCCAATTAAAACAGCTCCGACAAATGTTCCAAATGCATTTGGCTTTCCTGCTCCTAAAACGGAGAACCCGATAAATGCTGCCGCAACAGAGTCCATTAAGTAGGGAGAACCCGCATTTATTTCAGCAGTCATGACTCTTGAAGCCAAAACAATCCCACCAATTGCTGCAAAAAGTGCTGAAAGAAGATAGGCTACAACTTTATATTTATTAACAGGTATTCCTGATAATCTCGCAGCTTCTATATTTCCCCCAATCACATACATATAGCGCCCATGTTTTGTATAAGTTAGAAAAACATGTACCACAACAACCACGATGATCATGATGATAATAATCCATGGTACTTGGCCAATCTTTTCAAAAACAGGACTGATCATACCTGTTGCAAAGGTCCCATCAGGCATAACCATGTTTTGCGAAACGGTCGCACCCTTTGTATATGTTAATGCAATACCTTGAACAATAAACATAGTGGCCAGAGTTAGTAACATATCCGGCACCTTTAACTTTACGATAATAAAAGAGTTCAAAATACCAACTATTAAAGATGCAATAATAGCAGAAAATATTGCAATGAATGTGTTTTGTGAAAACCAAACAAACATTGAAATAACAATTGCATTTGATAAAGAAGCAACAGATCCCACAGATAAATCAAAACCATTAACAGAAAGAGAAATCGTGATACCAATTGCAATAATTGTCACAATGGATATGGATCTTAAGATATTAATTATGTTATTTCCTTGAATAAATGTTGGGTTGGATGCAGCAAAAACAGCTATTAAGATAAATATTGTTAAAATGGTTCCATACTTATATAAAAACTGAAAAAGATCAAATGATTTCTTTGAATTGGTTGATTGTACAGGATTTACATCTGCCATCCTAGTTGCCTCCTGTTGAATAATATAATAGTTCTTCTTCATTCGTTGCATCTGTTGCTAATTCCTTAGCAACTTGACCATCATATAGGACATATAATCTGTTTGTAATACCTATAATCTCGGCCAATTCAGAAGATGCATAAATAATCGCTTTTCCTCTACTCGCAAGCTCACTGATTAGGTCAAAGATATCTTTTTTAGCACCAACATCAACACCCTTAGTTGGTTCATCAAAAATATAGACATCCGCGTCGGTTATTAGCCATTTACCTATTGCGATTTTTTGTTGATTACCTCCAGATAAGTTTTGCACTTTTGTTTCCTCTGAAGGCGTTTTTATCCCTAAACTTTTTATTAACTCAACTGCCTTTTGCTTTTCTGCTTTTCGATTCAAAAAGCTAAATGGCTTGGTAAATGCCCCCAGATTCGCTGCAGTTAAATTGGTCACAACAGACTCTTGAACAAGAATGCCTTCTTTTCGCCTCTCTTCGGGTACTAAGGCAATCCCAGATTTTACAGCTTGGTACGGGTTGGAGATTGACAATTTCTTTCCTTTAAGTTTTAACTCACCGGATTTTACTTTTGTCTCCCCAAATAATGCCTTGCACAATTCTGTCTTCCCTGCACCTACAAGACCTGCGATCCCGACAATCTCACCATGACGAATCTGTAATGAAACAGAATTCAGCTTGTCAAAATCACTTAAATGATTTACTTCAAAGAGCAATTCTCCTGGATGAATTGCTTTTAGAGGAAATTGCTCCTCTAGCTCTTTTCCTAGCATGCTTTCCACTACTCGATTAGGTGTTGTTTCACTTATCTTTTCGTGAGTTACAAGCTTTCCATTTCTCATAATTGAAATGTCATCACATATTTCAAAAATTTCAGGAAGACGATGGGATATAAAGATAATCCCAACATTCTTCTCTTTTAGTTCACGAACTATGCGGAACAATTCCACTGTTTCAGAGTGACTTAATGGTGCAGTTGGTTCATCTAAAATCAAAAATTTACAATCCGAAGAAACTGTTCTTGCAATAAGAACCATTTGCTTCTCAGCCAAAGTTAATTCGCTAACAAGTTTCGTGGAGGATACTTTTATATTCAAGCTGTTTAATATTGTTGTTGCTTGTTCATGCAGCTTTTTCCATTGAATAAATTGTTTCTTTCCCATTTCATTCACAGTCTTTGTCAGCATAATATTTTCTCCAACTGTTAAATAAGGGATAAGGGCAGTGTCTACTTCTTGATGGACAATTTGTATACCATTTCTTTGAGCATCTCTAGGTGATTTGATGATCGTATTGATCTGATCGATTAAAATATCCCCGGTATAGTGAGAATACGAACCAGATAGCACCTTCATTAGTGTTGATTTTCCAGCACCGTTCGCTCCAATTAAAGCATGTGTTGTTCCACTTTTCATAATAAAGTCAACCTCATCTAATGCTTTTACACCAGGAAATTCAATTGAAATTTTCTTCATTTCTAATACGGAGTGATTCATCAATTTGCCTCCTTTCTACTACTTTACACTTCTATGGGATTTAATGTATGTGAGGTAATCAGAGGAAAACGAACACTCTCAACCTTAGAGAGTGTTCGTTAAGTCTAACGCATTATTTCTTATAATATTCTTTTAATGTTTTCATCCACTCTTCTTCAAATGCAGTAGATTGGCCCCAGCCTTCCACAGTATCTGCTAGATTCACCATATTAATTGGCTCACTTGATTGTAACAATGCTTCCTGTGAAATAAGTGAAGCTTCAAGATTATACGTTTCTGGTGTTTCTTCTCCTGCAAGCTTTTTCGCTAACAGTCTCATATCAACTGCACCAATTAATTTCGGATCAACAGCTGCTGTGTACTTCCAAGAGCTTCCTTCATTTTGCATTTCTTGAAGATCAGCATTTGAAACATCAATTCCATAAATCTTAATTTCATCTCTTCCTGCTTCTTTAATCGCACGCGCTGCACCTATTGCAAAAGCATCCCATGTTGCAAAAATTGCATCAATTTCACCTTTTGGATGTTTGTTCAACATTGCTGCTACAGCATTTTGTGTTTGAACAGATGTATCTGGTGCTGCAACTCCAAAACGTTCTACTTCTTTAATACCTGGATTGTTAGCAAGAATATCTTGGTACACTGCGTTTCTTCTCACCATTGGTGGGAATCCGTCAACCCATAGGTAAACAATGTTTGCTTCTCCGTTTGTATCTTGAACTAATTGATCTAACGCGAGCTTTGCTAACGCCTCATCATCTTGTGAAGTTAATGTTACCCCACCAATTTCAGCTAATCCTTCATTTGAATCAAATGTAACAACACTTTTTCCTGCATCAACAAGCTTTTGTACAGCATCAACAGTTGCTTCATCATCTCCATGTGAAATGATAAAACCGTCATAATCCTCCTCTAAGCCCTGTGCAATAGCATCGTGGAATTTAGCTGTATCACCGTTTGCGGTAAATACATCAACTGTAAAACCTAAAGCTTCCCCTTCTTCTTTAGCTCCTGCTAAAAATTGAGCTGTATGATCATCTCCGCCGATTTTGCGGATAACTTTGATTTTAGCACCTTCACCACTTGCAAAACGCTCTGGCACATTCTCTAATGATACTTCTGGATTTCCTTTTGCTTGTGTTGATTCAGTTTCTCCACTATTTGAAGAACAACCTGTAACAAGTAAAGTCAGCACAATTGTCAAAAGAAATGCTGCATTAAAAAATCTGTTTTTCATCGTTGCATTGCCCCCTCATTTTCTCTAAAACTTTTTAATTATGTCTAGTAATACTAGGCAACAAAAAAACCTCTCTAAAGATAGAGAGGTTTCACCACAATTTTAGGAGTCTCCTCTCTTATCTTTCAAAGCTGTATAGCTTTGCAGGATTTAGCACCAATTCTAATTGAACGGTTGCCGGGCGTCATCGGGCCAGTCCCTCTGCCACTCTTGATAAGAGATCTTTTTATGCGATTAAGTAAAATAAACAATAAATATACTTTAATACTCTACAGGATAGATGTCAATCATTAATTGAATATTTCTAATAGTTATTATAAAAAATCAATTGAATCAATTTCATAATCTATCATTTGTTACCAAAAAACGCATAAATTTCATATTTAATAATGTTCTTATCCGTGTATTGTTTGTTAACATGTTCAAAGTGAAGAAAGATGTTCGTTTTTTGATTTAAGAGTCATAATTATGAAAGGTAACTCAATTAAATACATTTGATACTTGCAAATGTCTTAAGCGTTTATTAATCTCTGATTCAAAAGTTACTTTTGTTGCTAAATAGTCAAAAATTCCACTATCAATAAGTAGTTTCGTATTTTCAGAGTTTCTAATTCCATCTGAGGTTTTCTGTATATACTCTCCGATTCCCTTTATTAATTCAACAAGATATTTTGTATCTAATTCTTCCAATTTATAATCTTCTCTTCTAGAAATTGTTCTGGCTGTATAATCAACTAACACTCTTTCATATGTGAAAAAATCAATGACTTTCCAATCCTCTTTAGATAATGCCATTCTACGATTCTCCTTATTTTTATACCTGTTATCATTATAAAAACAAGAGGATTCCAAAATAAACATTTTTCCTTCGTAAAATTCAGACATAGTCTACACTTTATCGACAAGAACTATTATTTTGGGTCAATTAAAAAAAGGTAAGCACCCGCTTAGCTTACCTCTCAAAAAACTATTTTCTTTTCTGTGCCTTCATTTTGTTGTTTTCTAATTCTGCTGCATATTCCTCTTGTGATTTCCCTTGTTTTTGACTTTCTGATTGGATCTTTCTAAATTTATTATCATTTAAGTTGGGCATATTCCTTTCACCTCCTGTAGACTTCGTTATTTTATACAAAAGGGGTCAATCTATTCGCTTGAACAATGTTTCATCATGAAGTTTGTATACAGACTGAGAAAATCTGTCATGATATATACTATTACCAGAAAAATGACCAAGTAAATTAACCTTTTTCAATTCTATTGGTATAATGACAAATAGGACTTATTTATACATATAAAAGAAAGGTTTGATCTGATTTGGAACAAAACTCCTCAAACTTTATTAAGAGCATAATTAAAGAGGATCTTGAAACGGGAAAACGTGACTATGTATACACTCGCTTCCCACCAGAGCCGAATGGATATCTACATATTGGTCATGCAAAATCAATTGTCATAAATTTTGGATTGGCAGATGAATTTAACGGGAAAACAAATTTGCGATTTGACGATACGAACCCTTTAAAGGAAGATACTGAGTTTGTTGAATCCATTAAAGAAGATGTTGCATGGCTTGGCTATGAATGGGACGGTATGTTTTTTGCGTCAGATTACTTTGAAGAAATGTACAATCGTGCTGTCCTTCTTATTAACAAAGGTAAAGCATACGTTGATGACTTAACCGCAGATGAAATAAGAGAATATCGTGGTACATTAACTGCACCTGGTAAGGAAAGTCCTTACCGCAATCGCTCAATTGAAGAAAATCTAGACCTGTTTGATCGCATGCGTAAAGGTGAGTTTGGAAACGGCGAAAAAGTACTTCGTGCCAAAATTGATATGTCATCACCAAATATTAACTTACGTGATCCTGTTATTTATCGTGTTTCACATGCTACACATCATAATACTGGTGACGCTTGGTGTATTTATCCGATGTATGCTTTTGCTCATCCATTAGAGGATGCAATTGAAGGAATTACACACTCACTATGTACAACTGAATTCGAGGATCAACGCCCTCTTTATAATTGGGTTATTGAAGAATGTGAAATGGAACATAAGCCACAGCAGATCGAATTTGGCCGCCTTGGCATTACAAACACTGTGATGAGTAAGCGTAAGTTAAAGCAGCTTGTTGACGAAAAGTTTGTTGATGGTTGGGATGATCCTCGTATGCCAACGATTTCCGGCTTACGTAGAAAAGGCTACACTCCTAAAGCAATCCGTGAATTTGTAAAAGAAACGGGTGTTTCAAAAGGTGTTGCAACGGTTGATGAAGCGATGCTTGAACATTTTGTTCGAGAAGATTTAAAGCTACAGTCACCACGTACTATGGGTGTTTTAAAGCCACTAAAGGTGGTCATTACTAACTACCCTGAAGATCAAGTAGAAATGCTTGATGCAGAAATTAATCCTGAGGTCCCTGAAATGGGAACAAGACAAATTCCATTTTCACGTGAAATATATATTGAACAAGAGGACTTTATGGAGGATCCTCCTAAAAAGTATTTCCGCTTGTTTCCAGGCAATGAAGTTCGCCTTAAGCATGCCTACTTTATTAAATGTGAAGATGTTATCAAAGATGAGGATGGTAACATTGTAGAAATCCATTGTACCTACGATCCTGAAACAAAGAGTGGAACTGGGTTTACAGGTCGTAAAGTAAAAGGAACTCTTCACTGGGTGGATGCAAAGCATTCATTACCGGCCGAGTTTCGCTTATACGAACCACTTATCCTTGATAAGGATAAAGAAGAAACTGAGGTTCAAGAAGATCCGTCAGAGGAAAAAACATTCCTCGATTATGTGAATCAACAATCTCTTGAGGTGCTACAAGGGTTCATAGAGCCCAATATGAAAGATGTTCAACCACATGATAAGTTTCAGTTCTTCCGTCACGGCTATTTTAATGTGGATCCGAAACATACTTCCGAAGAAAAAGCTGTGTTTAACCGAATTGTTTCTTTAAAGAGTTCATTTAAGTTAAAGTAAAATAAAAAGGCTGACCCCTAAAGTCAGCCTTTTTATTTATTTAAAGGAAGATCTAATACAAAGATCGTTCCATCCGCAGAACTCTCCTGAATAAAGATCATACCCTGATGATTTTCCACAATTCTCTTAACAATCATCAATCCTAGACCTGTTCCATTATCTTTTGAGCTTACAAACGGCTCAAATATTGTTTTTTGCATATCCAATGGAATTCCAGATCCACTATCCTTTAGATATATTCGATATGAACTTTCTGTTAGCTCCGAGTATATATGAATAACACCTTTACCACACATTGCTTCAATACTGTTCCGAATAAGATTATGAAAAACCTGCTTAATCTGTTTTGGATCAACGGATAATTGAATTGGATGTAAATCAATGATAAATTCAATATCTTCAGAAGATTGGATGATAAGAGGTAAAAATTCTTCCATAATATGTTGAAGATAAATGTTTTTTCTTATTGGTGCACCTGGCTTAGAAAGAAGAAGCATTTCCTCAATAATACTGTTTATTCGTTCTATTTCTTTCATAATTAGCGACATATGATACTGATCTTTCACCTTTTCCGAAAACGACTGGTTCATTAATGATAAAAATCCATGTACAACCGTTAAAGGATTTCGAATTTCATGTGCAGCACCAGCAGCAATTTCTCCTACTGCAGCTAATTTTTCAGATTGATTCATTCTTTTTTCCAACTCTTCAGTTTCAGTAATATCAACGAAATTTTTAACTCTGCCTATAACTTTTTGTTGTTGGTTCAGCACTTCTGCTTGTGAAACAAGAAGCAGCTTAGTTCCTTCACTCGTAATAAAAGGAACCTTCGTATGTTTATAAACCGTTTTTGAAGATAGTATCTCCCAAAAAAATTCATTTTTCCTATCACCTTGTGTGATAAAAAGCTGTTTAAGCTGTTGCTCATCCATACCTAATATTTTCGTTGCAGTCTTATTGACTGATATTTCAGTAGAAGTATCATTTATTGTAATAATTCCAACAGGTAATGAATTTAGTATTTGCTCCCTGTACAATTTGTCATTAAGAATTGTGTTAAAGGAATCCTTCAACTTTATAGACATTTGATTAATCGAATTTGTAAGCTGTTCAAATTCAGCTTGTTCTGAAGAGTTCAAAGTTAGCCCATATTGACCATTGGCAATCCGATCTACTTTGTTTATCATTGATTCTACAGGCTTTGTCAGGTTTGCACTTATTCGATAAGCAGCAAAAATAGATAAGCCAATAGCTATTATCGTAACAAAGATTAGTAACCATAGTGAGTTTTTTATAATGGCTGAAAACTCATTTGAATGGCCATCTAACTTAGAATAAGTGTTTTCCTTAGCTTTCTTAATCTCTTCTTTTAATAAATTGTATTGTGGTAAATAGTTAGATTCAATAAATTCCTTTGCTCCATTTTGATCATGATAATCTAACAAACCTTGTACATTATTAACAATCATAAAATCCAGTAATTCCATTCTCTTATTTATATTATTAAGAGAACTCGGGATTTTTGGAGAGCTATAACCAGATTCACTTTCTTGTGTATCTTCAACAGATTGATACTTAGCAGAAAGCTCACAACACTTGCTTTCTTCCAGGAAATCGTTGACCACTATTCCTTTAACACTTAACTCTTCATCCCACTTTGAAAGCCAATACAGCTCAGGGATATTCTTCTGTTTTATTTTGTTGCTAACTTGATTTACCTTATCTATAGATTGAACAAGAATTAGTGAAAAGCCACTTAACACAAAGGTTAAGATGAGAAGGGTTGAGAGAATTTTTGTGCGAAAAGACATATTTTTTAAAAGTTTCTTCAACACAACCCCTCCCCTCAGACTTTTAAGGAAAAACCAACTTTCCTTTCTCATACTTTTCCATCTCTTTTTTAATCATTTCTTTTTCTTCTTCAGTCAACATCGGCCCAAAGGGAGCTAGGCCATATACACCATGATTTGCCCCTAACATCACTTTGCCATGTGGTATTCCATCTTCACTGAAATAATCTTCCATAATCGCAACATACGCTTGTGAAACATCATTCAAAACACTCGTTACGACATGATCTTTCCCCATATATGATTGATCATCAAGATAACCTATCACATGGATATCTTCTTTTTTAGCCAAATTTATAATTTCTCTATTATAAGAGTTTCCTTTGCTGTAGACCACGTCCACACCCTCATTAATTAACTCACGAAAGATTTGCACTGCTTTTTTTCCGTCATCACGGCTATCCACATATCGATAGTAAAACGTTGCTTCTGGCTTGTAATACTTTAATCCAGTTTCAAACTCAGGTTTTTTTTCTCTAGCATCAAAAGCATCTATTAAAGCAATTTTGTTATTTTTTGTGACTACACTAGAAGCTAAAGCAGCAAAATATTCAATTTCTCCCTGGTCAAAAGTATAGACAGATTGATTAGGATATTTTGAATCTCCATGTATCGTTATAAAGTGGATGTCTGGATTTTGTTCAGCAACCTCCGTAAAAACATCTGAAAACTCACGACCATGTCCGATAATTAGCTTTGATCCCTCTTTTGTTGCTGTTTTAATCGTTTTTTTCATGCTTTTTTCTGTATCTATCTCACTATAAAGTGTTACATCAACAGGAAACATCTCTTCAATCTTCAGCTTTCCTTTATACGCCAAACTTCCCCAACTTTGGTCTACGAGAACATCCGATGTTATAATGGTTACTTTTGTATTGCCAACAAAATAATTTGCAGCAGCGTCAGAAATAATTCCCTTTGTTTTATATAAAATAGTCCCTATAATGACGATTCCAACAATCAATGTTATTATGCCTATCATCCTTAGCTGTTTCGATTGTTGCATTGTATACCTCTCCCCTAAAGATACATTCTCAATATATCATTATAGCGAACATTTGTGTTATACGCTAGAAATTTATCTAAAAAATCTACATATTTCGACAAAATTCTTTATCTCCTATCTACTAGTATTACTTTCACTAAACCTTTTATTTTTTGAAGAGCTTGTCCACTAGTGTATTCTTTAATAAGAACAAGAAAACCTCAGTGCTGGATATCCACTGAGGCTTTCTTATTTTATAAAAATTGCTCTGTTAACCAATTACCCAACTCTACTTTTAATTGTGAATGAATAGGGTCTTTTGCTTCCTGCTTGTATTGCTTCATTAGGTTTAAAACAGTTTTTTCCCCTTTAAACTCCTTTAGCATATGATCCATATTCTTTATCACAACGGCCCTTGTATTAGGTTTTTCAAGTTGTTTCATTCTGTTTAAATCATTGTAGTCCGCCTGAACATCTTTATCACCAGTTATGGCTAAGATTGGATACTCACACTCGCCTAACATTTCCACTATTTCTTCACTTGAATATGAAAAATGCTCTCTAAACCACCTAGCAGGAGTTTTTTTCAGTTTATATCTTATTGTATCTCCTTCTGACATCGTCATTTTCTGAAATAGATCATCTAACTGTTTTCTTAATTTTTCTTCAGTTAATAAAAACCTTAACATCATTCCTTTTAAACCTTTTAACTTTTGTATTTCATCAAGAATGATAAGATTTTGATACAACATTGGCTCTTTTAAACTGGAAGCAGCCCCTGCTATTAATACCATTCCACCAACGGGGACTTCTTGCTGTGCAATTGTTGCTAAAATACACCCTTCACTGTGTCCGAGCAAAATTATTTTTGTTGGATCAACTTTTGGATGTGCTTTTAAGAATTGAACCATCCCTCTCACATCTTTAACTAAATCCATCATTCCTGACTTAATTGGATCTCCATCACTTTCACCAACAGATCTTTTATCATATCTTAGTGAAATAAATCCTAGATGTGTTAAATAATGTGCCAATTCTTTATATAAATTTGATTCTATTGCAGGCTTTTTCATGTTTCCATCACGATCAGCTCCTCCAGAACCATTTATTATTACGATCGCTGGATATTTCTCTTCACTTGATTCTGGAATAGCTAAAGTACCTCTTAAAGTAACATCAGTTGTAACATTAAAATTTTCCTCATATATAGAAAGCATCTTCTTTTCGCTCCCTTAACCCTTTTTGTTTTTATTATTAATAATGATAACATTAATTCGATAAAAAGTCTCCCTTATTTTTCTATATTTTTAATCCTCATCTTTTACATCTATATCTTCCGGTATTGGCTCTTTTAAGTATTCTTCAATTAGAGCTTTATATTTTTCCAACTGCTCAAAATGTGTTTTAAATTGATCTTTATTAATTAAATATTGTTCACCATCAAAAAGGGCTCTTACCTTCTTTTCAGCTATCAGATTTTCAATTTGATCTTCAGGCAATGAGAGATACTCAGCTGTTTCCTTTAATGTTAGGTACATATAATCATTCATCCTCATTCATTTATAGTTGATACAATCTTAAAGAATTATTATCAACTATTCAATATAAATAATTTTTATTTATTATCTATAGACAAAATGATCATCATCACATAAAATACGATTAATCATATGCAAATACTCAGAAAAATATAGATAGTCTTTCACTTTACATAAACTCACGCTATAATTCCGACTAAACTCATGTGATTAATATATATTTATTTTAGAACTGGAGGGTAAATAATGAGAAAACTACTTATCTTTGCGATCGTCGGTTTTTTTGCACAATTAATTGATGGTGCTCTTGGAATGGCTTATGGACTAACATCAACTTCACTTTTATTAGCTTTTGGGGTTGCTCCTGCAGTGGCATCAGCATCCATTCATATGTCTGAAATCGCTACAACTGCTGTTTCAGGTATATCTCATTATAAGTTTGGAAATGTAGATAAAAAAATGGTCATAACTTTAATGATTCCAGGAGCAATCAGTGCTTTTATCGGTGCTGCATTTTTAAGTAGCCTTCCGGGTCATTTAATCAAACCTTATATTTCAATCTTCTTAATGATTATGGGGATTTATGTATTAAGTCGATTTCTATTCAAGTGGAACCCAAAACAGGAGAAGCAAAAAACCTCTGCGTGGTATTTAATTCCTCTTGGTGCTATTGCTGGCTTCTTTGATTCTGTAGGAGGTGGCGGTTGGGGTCCAATAAACACCCCCGCATTATTATCTAGAAAAGGAGCCATTCCAAGCAAAGTGATCGGGACTGTAGATACTAGTGAATTTGCTGTTACTACTGCATCCACTTTGGGTTTTATCATTTTTCTAGGCTGGGAGCAATTTAACTATGTGTGGGTTGCTGCTTTTGTAATTGGAGGTGTGATCGCTGCACCTATTGCAGCCTGGCTAGTCCGTATTATCCCTGCATACTTACTAGGAGTGGTTGTAGGTGGGTTTATCGTCCTAACAAATCTCAATACTGTATTAGATATATTTGGCACTTCAGGTAACCTAAAGCTTGTCATTTATTCGATTCTTTTCATTGCTTGGATAGTAGCTATCGTGCGGAGTTTTCAAAGAAATAGTCATTTAGAAAAATTACACAAAGTAACTTAGAATTTACTCTTAAATAAAATCTAAAAGGCATTTTCACCTGTAATTAAAGTCGGGTCGATTTCAATTTAAATCAACCCAACTTTAATTTAGATAGTGAAAAATATACTCTAAGATACAAGCAAAAGCATTAAAGGAACTGTTATAATGCTTAATACAGTTGTCACCAATGTACTAAATGACACAAAATCCGGATCGGTATTAAATTGTAAAGCGAACATAGTTGTATTCGCAGCAGTAGGCATGGCAGAAAGTACAATTAATATCTTCTCTAATTGTCCTTCTATTGGAAGGAACATTACAATAATACAGGCCAATATAGGCGATATCACAACTCTCAAGATAATAATCCCACTAATACTTTTTAATTTGACAGCTGAGCGGCTTAGCGATGCTAACTGCATACCCAATACGAGCATAATGGTTGGAATAGTTGCATCTGCTATCATATCAACAGATCTCATTAGGAATTCAGGAACCTTAATAGTACTTAGTTGTACAATTATCCCTATTAGTGCTCCATAAAGAATCGGCATCTTAACAATTCTCATCAATGAATCCTTCATACCACTTGTTTCCACACTGCCTTTCGCAGCATAGTAGAGGCCAATTGTATTCATCAATATCGATTGAATAACCATCATAATAACGGCATAATCAAAGCCTACACTTCCAAAAGCAAACAAAATGATCGGTGTTCCATAGTTCCCGCTATTCATAAATACACCTGATAAAATCACAGCAGACGTTTTCGTTTGTCCTAACTTTCTTAGCCTCGATACGGTTAATACTATAAGTAACAAACTAAAGCAAAGCGAAAGACAAAACAAGAGAATATAAAGGTATTCCATTGTTAGCTCATTTGTATAAAATGTTCGAAATGCTAGAAAAGGGTACATTAAATAGAGGGCAGTAACCGAAACAGACTTGCGGTCAATTTTTATCTTTTTTTGCCCAATATATCCTATTGCTAGAATAATAAAGGCCGGCAACACAACCAAGATAAACTCCATATAAATCTTCACCATACTTTATACAGTATCTATTTTAATACCTTGAACATCAGTCGTTTTTAAAAATAGAAAGCATTGGGAGAACGTCCCAATGCTTTAGATTCTATTATTCTACTATACAAGAAGTGGAATAATTAGGCCAGAAAGTAATAATATCAAAGCCCCACCTAATCTAGATGAGATTTGTGCAAACGGCATTAATTCCATACGTTTTGCTGCAGACAATACGGCCACATCACCTGTTCCACCCATATTTGCCATACATAATCCAGCTGTAATTGCAGCTTCGATTGGATAGAACCCAACTAATTTACCTAAAAGACCAGCCCCAATAATCGCCCCTAAAACAACACCAAAAACTGTTAAGATGTATTGGAATGATAAAGCTTCAAGTACAGTGTTTAAATCTGTGTAGGCCACACCAATACCGAATAATAGAGCAAAAGTCCAGTTACTAGCCACAAATTGATACCATTGACTAGCTCCATCAAGAACAATTTTCGGGATAATATTAGCCACTTTTGCAGCAGCTACTAAAATAATCATAATGGCATAAGGATGTAAAGGAACAAAGTCTCCCAAAACATTTCCGAGCGTGAAGAATGTTAAAGCTGCTAATAGTCCAACACCCATTACTTCAATATCATATTTTTGCTTTGTTTTTTCATACGTAAATCCTTTAATTAATTGACCATTTCCTGATAAAGACGGAAATCTTCGCCCCACCATATCTAGCACACTAGCAAGTACTATCGCAAACACATTTCCTAAGGCAAGTGCTGGTACAAGCATTGAAATGTAATAGCTTGGTTCATTCCCTAACATTTCGGAGTAAATTTGACTCATTGGAACAGCACCTGCACCCATTCCGCCTCCCATAATTGGCATTGTTATAACTAGAATAGCATCTTGAAGTGAAAAACCAACAAGTGAGCCAAACAATCCTGCAATAATAATTGCCCCAATTACAGCCCCAAAGATCGGTAAGAAATAACGTAATCCAACCTTGACTAGTATCTTAGAATTCATTCCTAAAATACTACCTGTAATTAATGCAGCTATATAGAAGTCTAAAAATCCACCTGTTTTCATAAAATCAGTTACCGAAGTTGTAATGGTTTCTGGTAGAAGGCCGCTGTAGACCATATACGCAGAACCAAAGATTGCGACAATCGCTCCTCCACCAAGAAATGTTTTAACGATCGGTGTACGATCACCTAACCATCCGAAAGCTTCACCTAATATAATCATAACAAGCAAACTACCAATCATACCTCCTGGTAAACTACCTGTATACATACTTATCAACGTAATCACACCAAATAAAACAAACCATAAAATTGGTGTATTAAATATTTTTAATTTTGGTCTCGCTTTCATTTCTTCACTATTTTCATCAAATGATAGCCTCTTAGCTGTTGATTCCATTCTTATTCCCTCCTTAAAAAATTACATCTAGCCCATAAATGCTCTTCTTCCTGCATTCTTGTTAACCTACACTATTAATATGATTTCCATTAGTCGTTTCCCATTCAAATTGAGTAATCGCTTTCATAATCTGTTTTAAGTTTACTGAAATATTCAGACATTTTATATATTTTGAAACTAATGATAGCTTTTTGAAATTAAAAAAAGCAGCGTTAGCTGCTTTTTCATTATTCATATCCATCAAGCAAATATTGTTTGTCAGTATTATATATATAGGAATATAGAGGTCTCCCAATGCCGTATGTTAATGTCTCATCAATAACTCCAATATCATTTAGGAACTTTAAATATTTCCTAACAGATACTCTCGATATCTCCGTCACCTCTGCGATAACATCAGTAGAAAAGGGTGCTTTCCCTTGTTGTTTTACCGCTTCAAGAACCGTAACAAGAGTTTTTCTCGATAACCCTTTTGGTAGAGGCTTTAAAATACCTTGATCATTATTCTCTTCTTTTACTAGTAAAAGCTGATCAAGATCCTCTTGATTAATTGTTTTTTGCCTTTTTAAATAAACATATTGATCTCGGTATGTCCTTAGGGCCTGTTCAAATCGGTCAAATTCAAAAGGCTTAATCAAGTAATCGACCGCACCATTTCTAAGAGCCTCCTGAATTTTCTCAACATCAGAAGCAGCTGTAATAAGTATGGCATCAATATCTTGTTTTTCCTCTCTAACTTTTCTGAGTAAAGATAAACCATTTTCTCCCGGCATAAAAACATCTAAAAGGAGAAGGTCCACATTTTTTTCCTCAATAACATCTAAAGCTTCCTTCACACTATCTGCAATATTCACTAATAAAAAACCATCTACTTGCTCTAAATATCGCTTGTTAAATTCTGCAACCATTGGATCATCTTCAACTATTAAAACATTAATCACTTGTTGATTCCCTTCCTTTAGGGGTAGCGTCAGGAAAATGCGGATTTACAACGTTAAGGAAATTTCAATATTAAAAAGCCTAATTTCTCAATTAACTGTGAAGAAATTAGGCTTTTTTCATTTCTCAATTAAAGCGCCTGATCGTAATATAAGTTTAACCA
>NZ_NUMC01000068.1:0-31924 GCF_002577655.1 Bacillus sp. AFS040349
TCACTACAGAAACGACTTTACGGAGCCTTTGTGGTTCATGGTTTTATGTATACACTACTTTTGTGTCTACATTTCTATGAACTTCAAAGGCTTTTTTGCGTTTAATTAGCAAAAAACATTGATGGGTGGATAGAAATTATACGTTAAGAGAGGATGTTTGTAATGGGTGAAAAAAATTGTATGCAGCTGACTCCAGAAGAGATTATGAAACGACTTCAGGAGCCGTTTGCACCAGAAGACATTGAATGGAGAGTACATAGAAGTATGTATGTTGGTGACCAAGTAAAAGCCATTGTTTGCGCCTATGTCAATAATCGTGCAATTCAAAATCGATTAGACGAAGTGATGGGTCCATTTGGCTGGAAGAATGAATTTTCAACTTGGCGCGACAAGGGTGTACTATGTGGAATTAGCTTAAAGTTTGGTGATGAGTGGGTTACAAAATATGATGCCGCTGATGAAACCAACTTTGAAAGTACCAAAGGTGGTATTTCAGCTAGTTCAAAGCGTACTGCATCTGCTTGGGGGATTGGAAGATATCTTTATAATGTTGACGAACAATGGGTTAATATAACTCAATCGAGATCAACTAATGAAGACATATACTTCAATGCAGAGGTAAAGAAGGGTAATTCTAAAGAGTATGTGAAAGGATATTGGTCAGCACCAAGACTTCCTGATTGGGCTCTACCTTCTCAGTATAAGCATAGTGAACAGAAACAACCGAAAGATACTAATAGAGGTAACAATCAACCAAGTGGGCAACAGCAACCATCTAAACAGGATGATATGAAACAAGTGTTAGAACATGTTGGACGTATTGAAACGGTGATCGGATTAAGTAGACAACCAGGATATATTCCTCGGATCTTTAATAAAGCAAATCCTAATCATCAAATTAATCATCCAAATGAACTAGTAAATGCTCCTATCGATGCGTTATATAACTATCACAACGCATTAAAACCTGTAAATGATATCTGTGTTGCAGCACAACATTACGGCTTACCTATCGAACAGGTATTAAACTTTGCTCAAATTGTTAAGCCGGATATAGAGGTTAAAAACATTCTTACTCTTGTCTTTAATGTAACAAAAGACGAGGTACAGAAGATTATACACATGGCAAAAGCAGAATCTCAAAGTAAACAAAGAGAAACTGCATAATAGTCAAGGAGAAGCACAAATGAGGATAAAAAGTCCTTTTTTGTGCTTTTTTATTTTAAAAAACGTGAATATTTGGGAGGAAATGAAGATGAAATTAGAAATGCAGAGAGATACTTTATTAGTTGCCTTACAAGCGGTAAGCAAAGCTATAAATAAAACAGCTTTACCAATTTTACAAGGAATCTATGTAGAAGTAACAAATGAAGAGATTATTATAAAGGCTTCAGATAATACCGATACCTTGGTTCACTTGATACCTGTTGACAATGAAGGTGTAACAGTAAGCAGTACAGGGAAAACTGTTTTCCCTAAAAATATTGTTGATATTGTGAAAAGAGCTGGGAAGACGGTTGAAATTTCTTCAGAGGATAATGGATTGATAACAAAAGTCAAATCTGGAAAAAAGATTGATTTTGATATGAATTGCATGGACCCTCTTGAGTATCCGGAATTACCAATTAAAGATCTTTCACAACCTACCTTTAGTGTTTCTGGTGAACAGTTTAGAGACCTTGCTCGTAAATCAGTTTTTGCGACAAGTGAATCACAAACTAGACCAATCTTAACAGGTGTTTGTTTGACTGTTAAAGGTGATTGTATTGAGCTAGTTGCTACGGATAGTCATAGATTATCAAAGCTTAACCTTTCTGTAACAACTAGCAATAAAGAGGAAATGTCCATAGTCATTCCAAAAGGCACTTGGGATAAGGGATTAAAGTCATTTGATCTTAGTAAAAATGTTGAGTTTTTTGTTCATGAATTAAGTGTTGTTATGAGAAATGGACAAACCGTTTTTAACTCACGTTTATTAGACGGTAACTTTCCCGATACTTCTCGATTAATTCCAACTGACCATAAGCAAAAAATGACGATTGACCGAAAAGAACTGATTTCAGGATTAGAGTTTATTAATGGGGTTGTAGATGACAAGAAAACAGCATCTACAAAGCTTCATATTAACGGTGTAGCAAGCCTATCACCTTCAACGGCTCAAAGTGGTAAAGGTAATTTTGATATCTTTTACGATATGTTTGAGGGTGAAGATGAGTTTGATATTAATTTTTCCGTTAGATATTGCCTTGAAGCACTTCAATCAATAGATACCGACACAGTGGATATTCACTTTGAAGGACCTATGCGACCTTTTGTAATTAATCCGGTTTATGACGATATAAGTCATTCTTCGAAAGAATTACAACTTATCTTACCAGTGAGAGCATCATAATGACCTAAAGGGAGTCTTTTTATAAAGACCCCCTTCTTTATTTGAGGTGAAGACAATGAATTTTGATTTTTCGAAGTTTGAGAGGAATATAAAAAAGCATGGAAAGCCAAGTGAAAAGTTGGAAGATCAAAGCGGTATCGGTAGAGTTGTTTCATATATTTGGTCCTCTGCTGAGATTGACCGAATCGATTTTAACAGCTTTTCAATTCATGATGTTAAATATGCCTATGAAGCGATGGAATGTATTCCTTTAAGTGAGTTTGAAGATAATGAGGAACAATTTTATTGTGACCCTCAGAATCCATTCACTATCCAACATGGCGTAGAAAACAGAATATATGAGCTTTACCATGCTGAAAACAAGATAAATAAATGTGATGATGAAGAACTTTTCATCTAGCTTTTAGGAGGCAGATTTTAATGGAGATGGATGTCTATGAAAAGAGCTCTCACGAATATACAATTTCTAACCTGTATATGTTGAAAATATTCCATGACATGGGTGTGGACGTTACTAAATTAGGTGTTAATTCCTTTCAGGTAGATGTCAATTTTAGTAATGATTCTGGTTATGATATTTTTCGATCAAGTATAGATGCTCTTTTCTTAGAGGTAAAATACTGTGATTATGAATCTTGTGGAATTGATGAAGAATTTGCTGAAATCTGCGGCTCTAATGGGACTCCTGAATTAATGATTCTCATTAAAGACCCTCTCTTTCAACGAGTTATAAAGAGTCAATTTTACGAGGATATAAAAACATTAATTGTCGATGAATCTAAAAGTTTTGAAACAACTGAAGCCGATTTTGATATACCACCTAAGAAAGATGGTCTTTTAATATCAATATGGTTCACAGGTATGTTTCACGAACTAGCTTTGGGTGTTATGAACATCCGAAATAAGATATTAGAATTCATTAAACAATTGGAGGAAGAAAATAATGGAGTTTCTGATCAAAATAACAGACAGGTTGCGTAATTTTAGTGATCCTGTTGATGTTATACAAAAAAACGAAGTTGGAGTTACATTAGGTGAGTATTCTATGTCACTTAGTAATCTTATTAAATCCCTTACTTCATCTATTACAGAAGGTGAAAGAATGGAAACCCCATTCTTACCTAAAAACTGTATTAAATGCGTAACAAAAGTAACAGGTTATGAGATTTATATAGAGATTCCTAAAAGACAGTGGCAAATAAACTATAACGGTAAGACAGAGACAATTGGTTTTCCAAGATTGCTATTTACTTATAGTCTGTCAGGTAATGATATTCAAAACCTCAAAATTGTGGCCGTTAAGGAAAACGGATATATAAAAGGTGATACTGACCTTTTCTATTTCCCATTTCCTAATGTTCATCATTCATCGGCTGATGTATGTATGGGTACGAACACATTTCCAAGAATTGAATGTTTAAATTCACTTGAAACCATGCACTATATCTTTTTTGCAGCTCCATTTGGAGATGATTATGGTGCTGTTAATTCTGAAGGAAAATCAATGAAAAGTTTATTTGAGAGTTTAAAAGATAGTGATTTTGATGATAACTTACTTGTTCCAATGAAAGTAACTTTTAATGAGTTTTTTGCATTGAATAAGTAATAGAAACTAACTAATTTTAATACAATTTGGGAGGAAATTATAATGACTAAAATGGATAAAAACCAAACTGATATGTTTTCACTTTTTGGGATTGAGGATGAATATGAGGAGCAACAAAAACGTGAAGAAGAAGAGAGATTAAAGAAACAAGCGGAGATTGCTAAAAGAGTAGAAGAAAGCAAGAAAAAGGCTGGTACTTCTACATCTTCTAGTAAAACAAAGGAAGATGAGTTCAAGTTGGATGATCAAACAAAAATCTACTTCTATTCTGAATATATTGCACCTACTGATTATTTCTCGACTGAGGAATTAATTAATGGTATTGCGATAAAAAAGGATGGAGAAATAGTATATAAAAAGATTGACCAAAATGAGCTTAAAAAACGAGTTAGGGAAGATTATCCAGTTATAGATACAGGTGCTCAAGTAGTCTACTTGAAGGAAAAGAACTTGGTATCTATTATCCTGCAGGCGAAGAAAAAAGGTGCAAATACAGAAGATTGTAGAAAGGAGTCCGGTGAAAAATCGGGCTCTTTTGCTTCTTCTCGAAAAATCCCCTTTTCTTTGCTTAAGGAATTTATTGCGATTTCTAGGCACTTCTCGAATGAATATGGAACGGAAGTACACGCTGATATTTTCTTGGATATTGATACAAACACCTTTTTTATGGATATTCCTGAACAAAAAGTACACCCTTATTGGGTTGAGGTTACAGAAGACATTACTGTTACTGCTTTAAAAACAATTGATAGAAAATGTGTGAAGTGCTTAGAGATTCATTCGCATCACACAATGCCCCCTTTCCCATCAACTCAAGATGATGAAAGTGAAAGAGCGCCTATCTTTTATGCGATTGTTGGACGAGTGGATAAGTTCTTTCCAGAGATAACAGTAAGAACATTTGATATGAAAACACAAACTCATATTCCGCTAAGTCCATGGAAGATATTCGAAAATCCTTTCGATGTTGTTTCAGATGAATATGATTTAAGTGTTGTGGAGGTTGCTTATGAATAAGATCATTGATTTATTAGAAAAGAGTTATTCAGATAAACGAAGAAAATTATACCCTTATATTGTAGTGGTTGGAACGGGAGGTACTGGTGGATACGTTGTGCAGCATGTGGCACAAATGATGTCTATTTTTAATATGCGAGGTCATTTTTTGATTACAGATCCAGACGTAATCGAGAAAAAAAATCTTTCTAACCAGCTATTTGTCGAAAGTGATATAGGCAAAAAGAAGGCTGATGTTTTAGCTAGAAGGTATCGAACTGCTTATAATATTTCAATTAGTAGTTTTTCAGACGCTTATATAGAAGACGTTGGCATGTTAAAGAGTCTTTTTAATACCGACTATCAAGCAATTGGTTATTCCAATGAAGTCCTTTACCTACCAATCATTATTGGCTGTGTGGACAATGCATATACCCGTAAGGTGATGAATGACTTTTTTCATAAAGTAGGTCGTTGTCTATATATTGATGTTGGCAATGCGAGTACGGAAGTTCCTAAAGACTTTCGTGATAGACCGATGGAAAAATGGACCGATAAGGAAAAAGAATTATATGCAGAGAGCGGTTGGAATGGTCAAGTTGTTTGTGGATTAAAGCTTGATGGTAAAACGATTTTACCTGCACCAGCTGAGGTATTACCAGATCTTATTGATGATGAGGGTGAAGTTGCCCCTTCTCAAATGGCTTGTTCTGATTTAATGGCGAGTTTTCCGCAAAGACTACTCACTAACAGAATGGCTGCTATGGCTGTTACAACGTACTTAAACGAAATATTTGAAAGTGGTACTATCTCAAAACAGATGACCTTTTTTAATGCTAAAGAATGTTTTATGAAAAGCCAGTCTATTACGGAACTCCCTAAATAAAAAGGGAGTTTCTTTTTTTGTATTTACTATTTTACAGTAGGTTATAAGTTACTCTTAATAGATTAGAATAATGTAAACGCTTTATAGTGATAGAAAATGCTTAAGTAGAAATTCCACTTAGGCATGATATTATTTAGTGAAACACACTGTTAAAAGCTATTTGTAATACTTCTTTCTTTTAGGTACTCAATAAAAAACTCTTCCATATCTAAATTATTGTCAGATATATTATAAGTAGTAATCTTAGATGAAAAAGAATCATAAATGATAACTTCTTTTTCTTTGTATCTTTTAGTTATAGTTATTAGTTCACCTACGCTGAGAGCAGGAACCGTCGGTTCAAGATTATACACAAGAGGAATTTGGCGATAAATGTTCATTGCTTCTGTAAATACAGGTATTCCATTCATATCCGCTAACAATTTAAAAACATATTGAAGAGCATCGTATTCGTCATCAAATGCTATTGGCTCTGATAAATATTTATAAACATCTTGTGTATGGACGGTATCGTCTTCACTAGGCCATGGTAATTCAAATTCTTCTGTTACTAATTCAGGAATAGAGAGGTATGTTAGTTCCATTTCTGCCTCATCATCAAAATCTGCATATAACTTCAAAGGTATAGAGGATAATTTATCTTTATAAACAAAATTTGAAAGAGTTTTCCCATCTTGATTCTTTACCCAAATTAAGTAATAAGTTTTTTCCATATAACCCACTCCTAATGTTTATTAAAATATTAGATTAACTAAAATCATATTACATACTTATTATAATAGTGGTCTTCCCAGTTTAACAATAAATGCGTGTACATAAATTATCCTGACTTTTTTAAACAAATTGTTTTTTTCTTTTTGGATAGTTGTAAATGTGCGAACAGCATCTCTACCGTCTTATCCCCTTTTTCAACTGACTTCCTTGGAATTGAAACTTCAATGAACATAATACAATGTAGTCTTAACGTTAATATAAAGCCTTTCCTTAGAGGGATTCTTCTGGAGTGATAAATTCAAATGAATAAATCACTGGAAATTACACATACTACATTTTAAATAAAAATTAAAAAGGAGATGTTTTCAGATGGCTAGAAATAACAACAGTAACCAATTAGTAGTGAATAACGCTCAAGCAGCAATTGATCAAATGAAACTGGAAATTGCTCAAGAATTTGGAGTACACCTAGGACCAGAAACAACAGCACGTGCCAATGGATCAGTTGGTGGAGAAATCACTAAACGTTTAGTATCATTTGCTCAGCAATCCATGAGCGGAGAGAATCGTTTTTAATCAAGAGGTAGAGCATATAGATGACCATATTTATTTGATTTTTTTATCATTCTACATTATATTTAAATTACCTATCATAACCCAATATTTACTGTTAACGGAAGCACCGTTGAAAGAAGCTTAATGAGCCTTTTTCAGCGGTGCTTTTTCGTTTTAAAAGTGTGAATGAGAGGAATATATGATTTTACAAATAAAAAATAACCACCGATAAATATTGCTTATAATAGCATTTTCGGTGGTTTAGAAGTTTTATTAACGTTTTTAATAAATTAAAGGAATTAATCCCAACAGTATAAAAACAAGGGCTAATCTTCCGTACTTTTTTAAAATTATAGCGTCTTCTGAAGGAACTGTTCCGACTCGTACTGAACGAAAACACCCTAAGATAAGTATAACCATACCAACAACAAACATTAAGCTACTGCCTATTAATAAAATATTCGACATTATATATTATCACCTCTATATAGAGATTTAGAACCTTTTCTCAGATTTCAAATCAATTAATCTTGTACAAAAATATAAAAGTCACTAACAACTGCAAAGTTTACTGTCACATCTTCTCTAGCAATCTCATTTCTTTCCATAAGACTAGTTAACGTTTGTTCAAGAATTAAATTACGTTCATGCTCCGGTACTTGACTGCTTAAATATACGTTAAGAGCATATCGTGATTCATTTTCTTGGATAATTCTAACAATAGTGACTTCTCCCGCTTTGTTATCTAATTTATCAAGAGCAGACCACCATGAGAGCGTCCATATTTCCGTTTCTGACGTTTTAACATCACAAGTTAGAAAGTGTTGAGGTGTAATAAATGTAGCTCTATCTACGCCTCCTAGTAGCCCTTCTAGACTTGATTTATGTTCAGAAAGACCTCTAGTGTCTCTTTCATCTAAAATGGCTTGTTTTGCCCCTAGACAAACAATATCAAATGCTAATTGATTTAATGCAGCTAAAATGTCTTCATATTGTGTAATGGCCCACATCGTAAATTGTTGCATAGGTTCTGTTAAGATTACCTCATCAAAATTACTCCCAGTTATATTCTTAATTAATTGCGGGATCTCTTCTGTAATAATCCCTTCTGGTTGTGCTAGCCACTCATTTTGAATCTGTGTTTCTTCATGCGATAACATTTCTCTTATCATAAAATATCCATTAAAATATTGACCTTTTGCACTTGTGAATAATCTGTCCTCGAAAGTAGATTTATTTTTCTCTTCAATGATATGACTGAATTTCTTTCTATAAAAGTCGAACATTACAGCAAATGATGCATTGAATTCAGAGTTATTTTGGAAATGTGCTTTTAATTTTTGTTCAGTATAAGAATATGCATCTTTTTTAGTGATCGTAGTTTCCATTATTAATTACCTTCCTTTTGTTCTGATATAGTTTCTTCTTCAAATGGTGGTGCTGTATCTTCAGTATCAAATTTCCAAGTACTATCTTCTTTTACGATTGTGACAATAAAATATTCATCACCCTTATTAGTACTATTCTTTCTGTAGAAGTAACCTTCGGACTTAGTTTCGTTCAATGTCACCTCTGATAAAATATAGGAATTCCTAACTATTTCTTGCTCTTTAAAAGTGTCTTGAAGGCTCTGTATAAGCTCTAAACCCATCTCTTTATTAGTTACATAAGTTTCTTTTAAATCTGATGAACCATAATTTTCTATGAAGTTTAAATAATCTTTAGCTTCAATTGCTGAGTTTTGAAAGTCAAAGAGAGTTTTTCCCACGAATTGTGAAAATTCCGCTTCATTTTGGTAACTATCTTTTTGAGATAATGAACTGTCTGGTTCTATCGCTTTTTTGGTATCAATATGACCTTCTCTAATAACTTCATCTAAGGGTTTTTCCATCTCTTTCAATAGTCTTTCTTGTTCTTCTTTCATTTCTTCAGTTTCTTTCTGTTTGGCTACTTTCTTATTTTCTTCTTGCTGCTGTAACTCGGTTGCACTGTTCATAAAACTGTCGTTACAACCAACTAATACAGAACTAAATAAAAATCCCAATAACAGAGGCTTGTACTTCATTAAGAATTTCTCCTTTTACAATCGACTAGGCATTATTGATTAATCTGTTCTTCTCCATAGAATTTAGGTATGTTGTTAATTCTGTGCTATTAATTGTATCTAAGTGATCAATAGATTTTATAATTAATTCAAGTACATCCGGTATTTTTATTTGATTCTTCCCAGGAATAACAGGAACTTTTAAAACTTGTTCTATGCAGTATGTTACGGTCCTTAAATATTTTTTATTAACAGTTGTTTGAATTGAAATACTTTCTAACTTTCTACTACCAAATAAATTAATACATAATATAATGGCTTCATAACGCAAGATATTAGAATCTAACTTCTGTATAAATGTTTTTGTGCCACTATTAAACCAATTATCTATCAGCTCTTTTAATCTATTATTCGAATGTATTTTAAATTGCTCTTTATGTATTTGAACATGAACAAAATCTAAAATATTATGCTGTTTAAGATAGCTTGATAGAAAGAATGCTTTTTCTTTACTAAATGGAACAATAAGTTCATTTGATTTTAGTAAGTCTATTTCTCCTTGACTTAGCAAGGAAGCAATTATCAAATTTTCTAGGGCTATTGGAATCTCATAAGTTTCTTCTAAATTTTTCACATAAAAGTCCTCCTAAAAAAATAAAGCCCAAATAGACACAGCAATTGCCATGACTATTTGGGCTTTATTCCCTTAATTATTTATTTATATATAATTCTACATTTTTACGTGATTATTTCAAGATATTTTCTGTTTATGCCGATTCATGCTGATTTTAACTAAGTGTGATGCACTCACATTTTCAATTCTCAAAGTCTCAGCTATTTTTTGAATTGGGTACTTTTTATTTATATACAGGTAGTAAGCATAAGAATGTCGTATTCCATTGAGAGTAATCTTACTAGGCAATTTAAATTCGTCTGTAATTGCATTTAAGTGGGTATATATAGACATATGTTCAATGGGTACTATGCTTTCATCGTGTTTTTTTGTAGTGAAAACATAATCTGAACCATTAAAATTGGATTCAAAGTAATAGCTTAAGAAGTATTCCCCTTCTTCACCAGCTAGTTTCAAAGAATATTTTTTAAACTTTATTAACACTTCTTCCCCTAAATCTTCAATATTATCTTTTAGAATTTGAAATTCAGTATGTCTAAGACCTTTCATGGCTAAGATAAAAATAACTTTTCTTAATAGAGAATATTTAGGGTTGCTTAATACTTGAGGTAATATTTGCAATAACATTTCATATGAAATATCAAATTCTTTCTCTTCTTCAACAACCTTATGTCTTTTTATTTTCATTGCTGGATCAACAGGTATTTTGTCATTTTCCCATAAATAATCAAAAAAACCTTTTAAGATGGATAAATGTTTATTGACTGTATTTATGCTACTTCCATCGTCCTTTAATCTTTCTAAATAGTCTTTTATATCCTTCGGAGAGATTTGAAAGATTTCTTTTTGCTTCCCGTATAAATCATCTATAAATTGAAAAAATAAATTAATAATTTTTTTGTAGTCGTTAACTGTTTCCTGACTATAATGATTATCTTCTAAATAAGTTGTATAACCATAAGGCATATTTATATCACTCCTTTAATAATATAGGTAAATACAACTAATAAAAAATAAAACCTTTTAAATAATAAAATCTATTATAAGTTGCTCAATTCTAGTAATCACTTATATTTCCCCTGTTTTTTTTCATATAAAAACATAAATATAATTTATTAAAATAGAAAAAACATAGAAGAGTATTTGTAATCGTAAAAAAACGAAGGATATTATTTTTCAGATAATTCATAACTCCTTTCTAATAAATATATCACTTATTTATTACGATTATCCACGTTAATAACATGTGGAATGATGTTTTTTTACGTTTTAGAGGAAATATATAAACAGAATTCACACAATTCTTTTTAATAACATTTTTTATTATGTTTTTTTATGAATATTTAAGATAGGAGAATAATTTTCCTTCTATCTTTTTTTAAAAGATAATAGTGTTGTGTTTAAGCTTCTTTAGATCTGTGCATAATGATAATACTATTATTTGGACACAAGAAGATAATGCGCGCATATCGTTCTATTGAGTTTCCTCTGACGAGAGGATATTGAAGTTGTGAAAGAAAAATAGTCACGAATAATCGGGCTACATACATAGCCGGTGCACCTTATTCAATAGGTAGTCTGAAAAAAAACTATATAGGGACTAATTTTATACTGCAAGGCTTAGATTATCCCTACATTTAAGAGTCCAGTATAAAATTAGGATAGTAATGCCTGGTCAAAAAATGAATTTGACTAGGCTGTTCGTGTTGTCTTAATTAGAATTGATGAAATGTGTATATTCATCGATCATAAATTGCTCTAAATTGAATGCGTAAGGTAATTTAGGAGCAGACTTCACAGGTTCAAGAGTATTAAGTTTATTAAGCATAAATTCAGCAATACCTTTTATATCTGTATTTTTCAACATCATATCAGCTGCTAAATTTTCAATCTCACCATATTCAGATGGATGTACTTTTTTCCGAATAGCAACCCCTCTAACGATGTCAATATGCATGATAGAGTCTAGCTTAATGTTGTAGTAATTAGCGTAATCACTCTCACTATATTCTGTTTTGCTATGATATTTTTTTAGAATAGGTAAAGCTACCCTACACATTTTTCTGAACACTCGTAAGGAATAGTAGCTCATACGTGAAACAAACTCATATATTCTATTTTCTTTATCTAAAGGCTTTTTGCACTTGAATGTGATGTAATCATAAACCCCTTCTTCTCTAGCAATTTTCGTGTAATTAATAATAGACTTATGACGAATGGCCTTTATTACAAATTGCTGTATTTCTGCAGGGAACTTATTATAAAAATTTACATGTTCCTTAATTGCTTGAATAGCATGTTTTATCGTAGATTTTGAACGGTCTTTTAAGATATAGAGAAGATCTTTAAATAATTTCCCCTTGTATAACACTCTTAACTCATCAATTTTGTGTTCTTCTAACTCTTTTTGAATAGTACTTGCCTCACGTTTATATGATTCTTGTGGAGTTAGAGGATAGCGATACATTCCCCCTTTTTCCACAGATTTGTGGTAATAAGGGTTTAATCTTACCTGAATCTTAAAAAAACGTTTCCCTCTTTTAATTACTAACTGCTCTCCCGGTAATGAGTGAAATAACGGTTGATCATTACAAAGAGGAATTGTAATTAAATCATCCAAAACCCGTCTTATATCTGAGTTTTGTTGTTTATGTAGTAATGTCTTTAAGTCCATAAAAATAATATCAGATTTATTTTCTAACTGATCCTTAGAATCCATAACTCTTGTAAAGAGAAACTCACTTTTATTCCCTTGCTGCCAGATTAATGCGAAGTACATTTTAATGTGAGTCACTGGGAGATTTGTAAAAGCTTCTGTAAATATAACTGGATGTGCTACAACATATCTTTCTGCTTTTCCTGTGTTCTCATTAACAAAGAAATTCAATTTATAGTGATATCTTTTGGTATAAGGATCCTTTGATACTTGTATTAAATTGTTTAGTTCTAATTTCTTTAGGGAGTGTTTAAATTCTTGGTACGTTATAGGAGCTTGAAATAATTTACACAGCCTCTCATTGTACAAGTTATGCGGGTTAGTTTCTCTTATCTCTCCCATAGTATTACAAGACACATGAAGGACGATTGAAGTGATAAAATCACTTGTCATTAAGTGGTGGAGTTTTCGAGTGCGTATTGTTCCTTCCTCTACAATTGAGAAAGTTTCACCAAGACTGTAATGCAGTTCAATATTAAATAACTGGCGTAAAAATTCTGATGAAAAAGCAACTTGTGTTATAAGTTTTTCTTGTAAATTTACGGTTGGTTGTTTTAAACTTTCCATCTTGGTTACCGTCCTTTCCTCCATAGATTTTCTTTAGGTATGGATATACCTAAAAATATATTCTGATGAAGTGCCAGTTGGTAAGGAGTAATTATCTTTTGTTCTTTACGGATAATCAACACCTTTTTTCATCCAAATAAAAAAACGAATGGCTGGCCCCTCTTCCCAGTGATCGCTAAAAAGCGTTAGAGAAGAAAAACCTAACCATTCGTTTACCAAAACTGTCCGCATTTTTATTGTGGAATTCCACAATATTTTTGTTGAACTAGAAGAATATAAATGATAAACTATCTTTAGATTATTTTTGTAATGGTTACGATTGTTCGTAGCAATCGTAGGTTACTTTTCTTCTCGGCTTGATTGGCAGATCAGCTGAGATTTTTTTTGTCTTTTTTTAGTGTTTTTTATATTATTTTCTATTTTTATATCTATTTTTCTGTGTCTTTTTCTAAAAAAGGGTACAAAAAAATCACCTTTCCACTATGCCTTTTTTAAATTAATAAAAAACGGCAAAAATGGATAGTTCTGTACGTCCTAACTCAAATAATAGCACAAGCTTTTATGGATGTGAATAAAAATTTTAAAGCTATGTCTATTAGAATACTACATTAGAAATTTCCACTTGCAATTAGCAAGAGTGATTGGTAATATTTAAATACAATCTAATATAATAATTACAGATCAGCTTTCAAAATAGAGCTGTACTGTCCTAGTAAAAACCTCACCTCTGGTGAGGTTTTTTACTTTTATATCGTTTATATCAGTTATTTATACCAGGTAATTTAGGTTTATTAAACAAATAAAAAACGCCTTTGAAGAGATCAAAGACGTTTATTGCTATTAGTTTAATTTCATAAATTGATAAATGTAATAACAGCTGCACTAGCTAATGTTACTAGGGCAATCGTAACTACTGCTTTATCTAATTTTTGTTTTGTAGATTCCTTTAATAACATTAACATTTCGCATCACCTCATACATTTAAGTAAAACTATTATAACACGAATTCAGAATATTGCAAATACTTTATTGTGCCCTCTTATTCTTCTATTTTTCCATTCAGTAATAGTTTATCAACTAATTCATCGTCAAATTCATCTGAAGTTAAATAGTTTAACTGTTGAGCTGAAACTTTTATCTGCTCTTTTTGATCATTAATGCCTATACGGACTTTATCTAAATCCCTTTGTTTGTCTAACTTTAATTCTTCTAAAACACTTATTTCCTTCTCGATTGAGCTATCAGATAGACTTGAAGCTACTTGTTCAGCAGCAATCATCGCTTCTTTCATAACCTGTTCGATATTCACTTCATCTTTATCAGAGCCACCAAATAAAGATGCAAGGAATCCTTTCTTTTTACCACTTCCAGCTTTAGTCTGTCTTAACGAATGATCTAACACCTTATAGTATTTACTCTCAATAACCTTGTTTTGTTGCTTCATTTTCAACATTTCTATTTTTTGATCAATCGCTTCGATCTCATGAAGAAATGTCTTTTCGTCATTTTCCAAGATACTTAACTGATTCTGATTGCTTTGGTTTTGAAATTGACTATTTTGAGTAAGAATGATCTTTTTTAATGCTTTTAATTCATCCTTCAATTCACTTTTAATTTCATTCCGTAGATCGTCTATTTTAAAGCCAGGAAGGTTGGGATTCCCCCCTTTGTTATATCTTCCTTTATCACTATCACTCTTAACTTCAGTTATGGAGTCAGTTATCCCTAGGTAATCTGTTAAATCTCCAGTAGCTTTATCCCCTTTTTCAAGAAGCAACAAGATCATGTGTAGTTTAAATACACTAATGTAATTCAATCTATAGAACTTACCTTGTTTATCTGGTCGTATATATCCTAATAGATCTGTACGAAAGTAATTTCTTATTGTGCTATCACTTCTACCAATAATGGCAGCTGCTTCAATGGTTGAATACTGCTTTTCAGGGTGCATACCAAGTATTTCTTTTGTATATAAGTATTTATCTAGTTTACTTTTAGATATTTCTAATCTAAGTGGGTCTTCTTTAAAGATATTCTCCAAGTATTCTCTTATATCTACTTCCACTATAAACACCTCCTGTTATTGCGGAATTCCGTAGTAATAACATAATATTACTTCCGAAATGTTGTTTTTTCAAGGTTTTTAACCAACGCTACAGAACCAAGGACGAAGCGCAGCGGTAAAAATGCGGATTTTAACGTAGCGTAACATTAAGATTTTAATCGCTATTTACCGATAATGAAACATCGATTTTAAAGTAGCGATATCGTTACGTTACGTCCTCGGTTACCTAGCGCAATGGTGTATAAGGGATTTCTAAAGATTGAATTTCTTTTAATGTAGCGAAGCGCAATAATGATAAAACTGGGCGTAGCCTATATCGAACAAAAAGGACAAGTTGAGTTGTAGATTAAAATTAAATAAAGATATCGTTCCATTTAACGCTATGTAGCGATATAGATTTTGCGCTGTGGTTCGTCCGCGATCTCGTAGCGCATTGATATAAAGGGGTTTTAGAGATTTGTGAATTCAACTTAGCGTAACGTAGCGGTAAAGAGCTCCTTATGTCTTTTTTTACGTTGAATCCAAAAGTTATCCCGCTGGAGAGTATTGGATTATTAAGTAATCCGATATCATGCCTATGAGATGCTCAGTATTAGAACTTTACTTAAATGTATTGAAAACTTCCATCTTACTTCTTCCATGTAATAAATTGTTTCATATAGCCCGTATAGTTCAAGTCTTGAATATCCTTATCTATAATTAATGGTATATCAGGTTCAGACTAAGATTATGAAGGGTTATCATATTGTTCACCAACTCATGAAGTAACAATACAGGTACGAAGACTAAGTATAATCTTACGCTATCTAGCGATCAATTACGTGCGCTACTTCACGTCCGCGATGCCATAGCGCATTGGTAGATAAGCATTTTCATTAAATTTGATTTTTATTTAGCGTACCGTAGCGTGGATTTATAGTTTTACTACACTTTAAACTGAAGTCTATTAAATCTATTAGAATAAATTGGACGATATTTAATGTCTGTTTTATATCAATATTAAGTAAATGGCTATAAGCTTATAAAAATTAATAGATAATAGAATATACAGTTTTCTTAAATAAAAACTAGAAAAAATCATTAAGATGCCCTTTCAGGTGAATATTCTTAGTGCAGTTTGGATATAAATGGAGATATAAGATTTAGTATATTCTGAAAGAGGTAATTTCAATGAGAAAACATACCCATCCATCTATACGAGATTTATTTATTATTCATCCGGAGGAAGAGAATTCTGGTTTATTTTCAAGTGAGTATACCTGTTATTTTAGCGAGAAGATGCTTGCTGATGGGATATTTATTGAAATTTTCGATATAGCTAATGAAGAAATGATAGGAACAAGAGAGTACATAGAAAGCTATATTAATGTTAAGTATTTATCAGAAGAAGATGCAGAAACTTTCACTTTATATCAAGATATTCCGTTAAGTCCTATTCAACTATATTCTTTATTAAAAGATATTAAAGAATTATATGAACAGAATTTCAAAAATGACTTTTTAAAGATCATGAAGGACTTCTCCATTACGGTTCTTTCTTCCTCTAATCAGAGTAACCCAGGGCATAAATTAGAATTAAGGATCGCACTAATTGAAGAAATAAACTCGATAAAATCTGCTATGTAAATAAGAATGTGACAACAGCTATTTGTATATTATTAAAACTGAATCCCAAACGCTAATTAGCGGTTTGTAGCGCTATCGTTACCTATTGTCCAAACAACTGTAACGTATAGAACGGCTTTTAAGCATCAGCGCTTCATATCGCTATTAAACTTTATATTTTTATTGATTGTTAATTAACGTAGAGTAACGCTGTTGAACGCTAGTTAAAAATCCCATTTGAAAATGTTATTTAATTATTGCGAAAGTGAATAAAGACCAACGATTAACTGTGTAGCGGGATATCTATTATTTTAAAGAGCAAAGTTATGTTTATGGTCCTTACAACTTTAGAGTGTTGGTATTTTTTTTATAGAAGAAGTGCTTATATCATTTATATGATGTTGTTAATTAACGCAATGTAGGTGAATTTATGAAAAGCAAAAAAACGCACAGCCCACTTGTTGGTGAGTTGCACGTTTTAGTAGACCCATATTAAAAGTCAATATCATCAAGGTCAGATGGAGCTATTTTATTCTCTTTTGTTTCAACGTTATTAAAGTCTTCATCTAATTCACTTAAATCAACTTTTCTACGAGAAGATTTTTCTGAACTACTTGAAAAGAAGTCATTGAATTCATCTAAACCTAGACTTGCAGAAGCCTGTTTCTTTGCTTCTTCTTGTTCTTTTTCGATTTGCACCCAGTTATTTAATTCCTCTCTAAGATTAGCTAATCTTATTGGAGGCGAAGGAAGTACTGCTAATCCGTATAGTGTTAATTCTTCTACACTACTATTTTTAGAAATAGATAGATTTACTTTTGTGCTTAAAAAGTCTGAAGCATATTTATAAACATCATCAGCTATTCTTGGAGAAATATTTTTCACATCTGGATATAAAATAGCAATTGCACCAGCTACTGAATTTTTGATCTCATATTGTGCCATTACTTCATTGTTAGCATATAAATTTTTGATAATTGCTTCTAGGTTATCGTCATCATTTAACAGATTGTTTTTAGATATAGAAAGCCATCCTGGGGTAGAAATAGTTGTCAGAAACTCAGTTTTATCAAATACAGAACGACCTTCAAGTAAAGGTAAACTAGATACTTCCGCAAGAGTGCTTGCAACTACCATATTCCCATATGACTTTGCATCAATTTCAGTACCATTATATGTCTTTAATGGTTCTTTTGCGTAATAGTCATTCATTTTTTCATTATCAATCACTAATACTGTTCCGATTTTATTCTCGTTAATGAATTGTTGTAATAGACTTATACCAGCTAAAGCATTCTTTCTAAAAGAAGATCCTTTTTCATCCGAAGAAGGAATACTGCATATTACGCCCAATGGAATTTTCCCACCCGGTAATGCTCTGTTTGTACGAACTTTAGAAAGATATGTTAAAGCCACTTTTAAGGCGCCATTACCAGTACCGCCACCTAAAGATACAGTTACCCAAACAAATTCAGCACTTTGAATTGCATCATCTGTTGCTACTTCTGCATACTTACTTTTATTTTCAACAGCAATGTCATAACCTAATTGTGCATTTTTATCTGTTCCCTCTAGTTCTGGGTAATCTTTGCTTGAAGTAACGATACGTCTATTTTCCGGTATAAGGTTTTTATGTTCTTCCATATCCGATTTAGATGAATTTAAAAGGAATGTTGGGAAACCAAAGCGTGAAAGTTCTGCTGCGATCCTACCGCCACCTTGACCAAGACCAACAATTGCTTGAGAAGGAAAACGACTTATCTCTGATTTAACCTCGTTTGAAAATAGATGTGGTGATAAAAGAGCTTTGAGTGCTCCTAAGTGTGAATTGTTATTGAAAGATTGTATCATGTGTTAAATCTCCTCTCTTTTTGCTTTTTCTTCTTTTAATATCGTTAAAAGTTGTTTTCCTCTCACAGTAACCCAGTAAGGTGTCATTGTTCCATCCTCACGTTTTTCAATGAATCCTTGATATTCCAATATTAGAAAGGCTGCGTCATATTTTTTTCTCTGACTTTGATAATTTTCTAATCGGGTTTTTACTAGACCTTTGTGTTCGGAATTTGAAGTTAGTACCTTGCGGAAAACTTCAATTGTAAATTTATCTAGTTTCTTCCTTAAGAATCTTAACGTTTCCATACTGAATTCTATTTGATCTAAATCAATATACTCAGTTGAGTTACCATTAGGATCCATTTTACTTCACCACCCATTATGTACCGAAAAGGAACATCTTTATGTACTCTTTAGGTACATTATAGAATATATTCCTAGTTTTTAGCAAGAATATTCTTCCAAACTGTTGAGAAACCGCTATATTAATAGGTTTTATTGAGGTACATAATTAAGGACCACAATATACTTATTATGTATAAAATAAGAGAAATATAATAATTGAAAACAATTTAGGGGGAGTAATTCCAGCTGACATTTAGCCATTATAGCGAAGAATATCTCTCCCGAAAGTAGATACTACGTTTATTTGTATTTTATATTACTGTTTTTCTTATCTTTGTTTTGTTTTATCTACTGTTTCACCATTATGTTTTAACTATTTTTCTTATAGATTTAAAAAGGATTTATAGCAGATCAGTGAAAATATGTTACCTAAAATGTTTTGAGGGGAATGGGCTTAATCGTTGAAGGCTAATTATATATATAAAGTTACTACTGTACCTTTAAGGTACATAATTACGTTCCTCTAAATTTACTTATATGTATTAAGGGTTTATGTGGAATTGCAACCATACTTTCCTATTGAGGTACATAATTGCGTACCACAACCACTTGGTTATGCTCTCTAGGTTCCCTGTATGAACATCCACTATAGGAGAACTGGTGAACTGTACTAAGGACATCTACAAGGACAGGGGAAATAACTCGGATTAATCAAGGAACAGCGCTTAATTACGAGATTTTACTTTTATTATTCAAAGAAGTTGAACACTTCTACGTTAATTTCTTCCCTTGAGATTAGTTATTCGATATTCATTAACAAATCACAATTTATGTATCATTTGTCTGGCTTAATTTGAAGCAGACTACTATGTACTATTACACCAATCAAGCACATACCTGTCCTAAGTACATACATTATTTTATTCAATAATAGGGACTGGAAATTCGAATTATCTTATCTAGAATTCAATAGATAAATGGCGGATTGGCAATCTTGATTTTATAGTCAAAATCACCAGTCCAAGAATGTAACTTTAACTTACATTCTTGGACTTACATTAGGGAATAACCATATAGAGCCTTATATAGCAATGTTTTATGCTCGATTTAGAACCCCGACTCTTTTCCCTTTTTAAACTAGAAAATAAGTAAATTTAAAGAATGAAAACCACCTGTTTTCCGAGTTCTATTTTCACCCTAAAAAATTGGTCTTTTTTCACTTTGTTGACACTGATTTTAAGCCCGATAACCATTTTTAATATATTTGTATATTTTTCGTTTTTATGTATAAAGATACATTATAAAAAATCAGTTTTTTTGAGGTTTTTTTCTATTCATAATTGTTTCAAGACAAAATAATGATATAATCCATTTATTGAAATTTTTTTAATTTAATATAAAGGGACACCCCATAAATGAATGAACCTAGTTGATAGGTTTCTTTCGTTATGGGGTTTTTTGTTTTGGAGAAAGGATGATGTAATTGATTAAAAACTATTACTTTGGGCCAAGTAGGAAGGGGGTAAAATTAACTGAAATAGATTTTTTATTTTTAAAAGTTTTATCCCAGCAAAAACTTCTCAGCACGAAACAAGCTCATACCTTCTATGATTCACATGGAGGTTTCAACTACTATTCTGTATTAAAGAAGTTAAAAAAGTGGGAAAAATACGACATAGTATATACTCACAAATATTCGTTAGGACAAAAAGGTTTTAACTATAACTATTACCGGATTGGTACAAAAGGTATCGAAATATTAGTAGATGGAGGAATCCTGTCTTCTGATTGGTTAAAAGTGGAGATAAGACGTTTTTCACATGTGAAGAATATTGACCACTTCATCGGGACACAAGAGATAGCATTACGTACACTCTTACAATTAACTGAACAAGGGATTTCTTTTGATTCGATCTCCCCATTTGATAGTCCTTATTTTGACAAAAGTGAGCCATCAACTAAGTTAGTTGTTCCTGATTGGATAATTAAAACAGATAACCTGTTTTTTAATATTGAATTAGATACTGGTTCTGAAAAAACAAATATGATAATAGAAAAAATTAAAAACTATATAACTCTTTGTAAACAAAATCCATCTCAAAAACACGTTATACTCATATCCGTCATAGATGACTCCATACCAACAAGATTTTCTTATGGTGAAGATAGAAAGCGGAGAGTAGGTCGTTTAAAAAAATCACTTTTATTCAATCGTGACCTTCATATCCCTAATTTATCTATTTACATTCTTCCGCTTAGCAGATCATTTAAAATTGGTCATGATGTATTCGAGGGATATAAGCCATACAGCTTAGCAGAAACATCAAGCGGGGTTGAACTGGTTCGGCAAGTTCTCGAAACATACAATCCATCATTTGAGTATAAATTCAAAGAGTTACTGAATGAAGATGTTTACACCAATGATGTGCCAAAGGATCTTTATGCTGATCAAGTTTTTGAAGTGAGTAATTATGCTGGAACGTTCTCACAGACATTATTTTTAATTCAGATGGATGAAGGAAATGTTCAAACGTTAGATAGACTCAATTATCTACAATGGTTAATTTCAGAAGGACGATTAAAAACACAGAGCAATAAAGTATTAGCTTATTACACAGAAGAAGGGGAGCTGCAACATGATGTAATTGCACATGCTTATGAAAAGGTATTGTTAGTTGACACACAAGACTTAATACAATCAGCAGAGAATCAAAGCGACCCTATCTTCAAAAGATTAATTTCACCATTCAGAATGGAGGATACTAGATTTGAAGAATAAGGAAGAGCTTATAAAAAAGATTCCCTTTATAGCCATTGTCGTATTCACTGTCATATCCACTTGGTTAACAATACGGGCAGTATTTAACTATTTGTTTCTTATGGTTGGTCAATTCCTTAACGAGATCCCTACATTCATTTTATTTGGCAATCCGCTAAAGCCTTCTATAATTGGCATGGTTTCTATTACTGTTATATCGATTGGAACATGGTTAGTATCAACAAAGGTTACATACTTCCAAACAAAGATGTGGCGTATTGCTATTTTCTTCAACATGTTTATTGGAATATGTCTTTATTACACATGGTATATAACCGCTCCGGTCTATAATACTGTTGTGCCTTATTTACAGAAAAGAGTTTCAGAATTAGAGGTTGTGAATGTTTGGCACGAAGTTCTCCTAGGCAATACAGAAAACTTGATGATCTTATTAGTGTTCATACCGACGATTGTTATCGTCTTACTGCTTATATGGTTATTCGGTCAATATTCTCATCATACTGAGAGCATGAACGAGTCTTTTTTGGAATTTGAATTTAAGAATAAATACTTACAAAGGTTCTTTAAATCTCAGAATGATGAACACTGGCCAGATGTTGTATTAGGACCGGATTCAAAGACTCAAGAATTAATCATACAACCTGGTAGAGATAGAACACTAAATAATATAATCATAGGAAGTATTGGAACCGGTAAAACCGCTGCTCTTGTTCTACCAATCTTAAATAATGACTTACACTGGATGGTAAAGTTTATCAATGATTTTCCTAGTATTTACAACAGAGAGGATTTTCATACAGAAAATGTGAAAGGGATGTATCTTAATGGTATATCCGTCATTGAGCCTTCAAATGATTTATGTCAAAAAGCCTTTCAATTGGTTAAAGCTCATAAGATACCTGAAAAATCGGTATTCTATATTGATCCAACAAATCCTAATACTCCATCTATTAATCCTATGCAGGGTCCAGTCGATCAAGTAGCGGAAGCTCTTGCAATGGTTATTGAAGGATTAGCAGAGGGTGGGGATAGCAACGTATTCTTCGCTCAATCAGAACGAAATCACTTGAAGCATTATGTATATCTTTTGAAATTACATGATCCAAAACAAGAAGTTACGTTTGATATGTTATTAGATATGTATAACAACTCACAATTAGTACGTCGTATGCATGTAAAACTAAAAGGCACATTCCCAGAAAATATTGATTCAATTGAGAATCGAGACGAGCGTAACCACTGGAAGATTGTCCAACAGATTGATGAATGGTTCGACATGAACTTACTTCCTAAGAAGGGGAAAAATGGTTCAGAAGAAAAAGTAACACATGGTGAATTCCGCGGAGATACAGCTTACTATGACGCAAAAGCGGAATATGTACAGGGATTAAGAAATATTCTGAATGATATTGGAGCAAACAAGTTAATTCGTAGGGTACTCTTTGGAAAATCAGATTTTTCTTTCGACGCCCACTTGGAATATGGTGGTGTTCTCTTAGTCAATACCGCTAAAGGTGAAATGGCCGGATTGTCTAATGTATTAGGAAAACTCGTATTGTTAAGTTTGCAGAATGCGGTATTTAGAAGACAACCTAATATAAGTAATTTCCATCATATCCTTACAGATGAATTTCCAGATTTTATCTATAAGCCATTCAAAGAATTCCCAGCACAGAGCCGTAAATATAAGGTCATTGTTACGGTTGTTGCTCAAACTGTTGCACAGCTTGCAGATAAATATGGAGAGACATATATGCACACCTTGCTCGGAACACTAAGGCATAAAATGGTATACGGGGATATTCCTGATTATGATGCTCAATTGTTTTCTAAAATTTTCGGAGAAGAAGAACGTTTTGAAGAAACTCAAAGTGAACAGTCTGTTTCTCCGCTACAAGAGCAGCCAGTAACAAGAGCTGGTAGTTCTTATGCGAAAACGAAGGAAGCTATACTATCTCCAAGTGACATCATCTATCAGAAGCCTTTCCAAGCGGCTGTTAAATTAGTTGCTAATAATAAGCCTATGCCAGTTAGACAGATTGACGCAAACTTTGTTCCAAAAGAAGAGTTTATAAATGCCGTTGTAGAAGTAGAAGGCAATTCAGGAGAGTTTTGGTTAGAAAAGAGAAATGAGTTTATTAAACGGACTACACAAGGTTTGGTTGAATCGTCAATTGAGGAAGTAATGGATGAGAGCATGGAACTGATAGATCCGAATGATGAAAAGAAATCGACTGAAGATGAAGAGATTACTAATTCTATAGATTTGGAACCTCATATAGAGCAGCCTATTCATTATCAGTATCAAACAGAACAAGAAAAATCCACCATTATTGTTGAAGTTGAGAAACCAATCGAAATAGAAGCGATTGAAGTATCTTCAAATGAACCTACACCAGAAGAAAATGAAATGATTTCACCCGAACTGGAAAAGCAGGAGGAAGTCGAAACACCTAAACCAGAAGTCGTACCAGTAATCGAACAAAAAGAGGAAAAGATAAATTTAACCGAAAAGAATTCAGATGATCCGTTAGATGAAATATTCGGTGAAAAATCAATTGAACCAACTAAAGAGAAATCAAAAGTTAGTGAATTAGGCGAGGAACAATTGAGTTTATTAAAGGATATTCAAAACGAAGCGGATAAAGTACCCGCTCCAAAACAGGAAGAAAAGCTAACGAAAGATAGTCTTGCGTTTTTGATGGAGGAATATAAAGAGTAAATCTTTTTATAGTACTACTACAAATAATAGATTAAATGACTTAAGGTTTAACCATTCTTAACCAAATTTATGGTTTTATATAGGACTTTAGAAAGATTGTTGCCTTATTAAATATTTTGTTGTACAATTCAAAGAAATACGAGAATAATATTTCCAATGAATTTACAAACAAAAGTATATATTAATGGGACACCCCAAAATGACAAGTTGCGATTATCATATCGTCACGTTGTTTTGGGGTGTCTTTTTTTGCTTTTCCTCGTATTTAATAGAATTAAATAAGGAGGACTTTATCTTTTATGCTTAGTGCGCTTAAACAGTTTATATCTAACAAACCAGATTCACACCACTGGTCTGATGTTGAATTAGGCTCAGATTTTGTAACAAGAAAACCAGTCTTACAGTCAAGTAAAGACAGAGCATTAAATAATATTATTTTGGGTGACCTTGGTTCAGGGAGAACTGTTACCTTGCTGCTCCCAATCTTGAATAACGATTTACGTATTATGGCTAAATTTATAAATGACTTTCCATCTATTTATGATAAAGAGGATTTTCATACAAATAAGGTCAAAGGATTGTATCTCAATGGCATTTCCGTAATAGAGCCTACTAATGATTTATGTCGCAGCACTTTTGAATTGGTTAAAGCTCATAAAATACCTGGAAAGTCGGTTATCTATATTGATCCTACCAATTCTAATACTCCATCTATTAATCCTATGAATGGTCCTGTACATGATGTTGCGGAAATAATTTCAATGTTTATAAAAGAAATATTAAATGTAGGTGATAGAGATGGATTCTTTGCTCAAATTGAAAGAAATCACCTAATACATTATGTACATCTCTTAAAACTACATGATCCTACACAAGAAGTGACGTTCGATATGTTAATAGAGATGTACAATAACACTCAATTAGTTCACGAAATGCACGTTAAATTAAAGGAGACTATACCGAGTAATATTGATGAACTAGATGAAAGCCACAATTGGAAATTCATTCAACAAATTGATGAATGGTTTGATAAAAACGTGGTTTCACAAAAGGAATTAGTAAATAGTGGAGAGTCAGTTTATGAGGATGTGAATGCAAACTATATACAGGGTATAAAACATATCTTAAATGATCTCGGGGCTAATCCATATTTACGAAGAGTACTTTTTGGAGAATCTGATTTTTCTTTTGACGAACATGTTGAAAATGGTGGTGTTCTCCTTGTTAATACCGCTAAAGGTGAACTAGGGAAAGTGTCAGATGCATTCGGAATGTTAATATTGCAGCATTTGCAACGAGCGGTATTCAGAAAAAAGAATCCAATGGATAGTAATTGTTACCATCATATTCTAGCTGACAACTTTACTTCTTATGCTTATCCGGATTTACCAGAACTACCTGCACAGTCCCGTAAGTACAAGACCATTGTTACGTTAGCTGAACAAACTCTTTCTCCGATTGAAGAGAAGTATGGAGAAACGTATCTGCACAGTTTACTAGGCACATTGAGGAATCAGATAGTATTTGGTGGTATTAGTCATTATGATGCTCAAATATTCTCTAAGATGTTTGCTGTTACAGGGGAAGGTTCTCAATGGACACCTAATGACATAATTGAACAAAACCAACCGTTTCATGCAGTAGCAAACTTAATTTCCGATAACAAACCAACTCCAGCAAGACAAATTGTTACTGAATTTATTCCTAAAGATGAATATAAAACCGCTAAGGTACAGGTTGATAAAGAAGCAGGAGAATTTTGGTTACAGAATCGAAACGAGCAATAATTTTGATTTGAAAAAGATTGGATTATGAGGTGAGCTTTTATGGTGATTACTCAATTAGAAACAATCAGTTATTTGGAACTCTTTCAATATTATCAAGAAATACAAGAAGCAGCTGAAAATAATCGTGAATTACTACAGGTAAGACAGAAAATCGAAGAATTTATTATAGATGTTTTTAATAAGTACGGTGAAGACCTCTTACCTGATGCTAATAGCAGAGAAAATTTCATCAGTAATTGCATGACTTTAGGAAATCCAAAACTCGAAAAACAATACATGGACTTAAGAATCTTCTTAAATGCAGGTAATTTAAGGACTGTTGTTCATAATCTCTATTCAGAAGAAGGTTTATCAGCAAAGGAATTAGCTAAAAAAGTCGGTTTTACCGAGAAGGAAATCTTGGATTTAACACAAAAGGGCATTGTGACTCACGAACTTTTAGATGCTATATGCTCATACTTTAATATTTTAAAAACTCCAGATTTTGTTAGATATACCCGTATCTCTTAAAAGTTGATCATCTCATAGCTTTAAATTGGTTATTAATACGCTAATCATATGAAAATTAATTACTACTAAGGAGTGAAATAATTTATGACAGAAACATTTACGCCATCGTGGACAAATGATTCAGAATTAGAAGTACTTGCAAGAGCAAGTAGAAATAGAGATATCGTTAAAGGTGCTGTTAGATCTGTTAGCTTTAAGAAATCGAGAGTGCTAGAAGGAGATACATATGTTACGAAAGAGATGGAGGTAGTGACATTCCTCTTAGAGGGTGGAATTACCGCTTACTGTCCAGCTCCTGAGTTTTCAGATAGAGAATACCGTAGCTTAATAGGCTTTGTTGGTTCTATACAAGAATTCATCATTGATCGAATTGACTTAGAAGATAAAATAGCCGTTGTTAGTGTTAAGAAAGCTGATGAAATCAAAAAGGCACGTTTTTGGGACGAGTTAGAATACCTTGAGAAAAAGGGTGAGTTAAATAACCAGATTTATCAAGGAACTGTTGCAGGTTATGATCAAACCACTCAAAGTGTGTATGTTCGTGTTAACGGTGCTGATTGCATTATGTATAAATCAGATTGGGATCATGGGAGAATTGGCTTTATCGGAAACCATGCAGAACGTGGTGCTTCTGTAGGTGTGAAAATCGTTAAGTTTGATCGTGAAAAAAATCGTATCCAGGTAAGCCGAAAAGCCACTTTGAAAGATCCATTCGACTTACTAGATGAATTAAAAGATGCTGAAGCGATTGTTGGTAAAGTATCTGGTGTTGACCCTATACATGGGATTTTCGTGACGTTAGATAACGGAATTGAAGTAAAAGGGATGAAGCCTGCTAAATTAGAGGAACCAATTGTTGGTGATATTGTTACCTGTAAAATTCGCCAAATCAATAAAGAGAAACGTCGTTGTAAAGTCGTGATTATAGGTTATCCAAGAGGGAAGAAAAAGAGAAATGATCTTGGCAGCTTCTTATTTGATTAATGAGTACAGAACCTTATATTGAAGAAGTAACTGATTTAGAGTATCCATATTACTATACAAAAGAAGGGGATATTCCTTTTTGGGATAACCCCCTTGTAAATGGATACAAATTCTTTCCGAAAGATTATAAACCTTACACGACAGTCGAAAGTGTTTTATCACTCTACAATAGACGAAGAATAGATGAAACAGATTTCATGATTTTAAAAGTATTAGGTGACGCTATATGTTGCAATGAAGACCAACTAAGAAGATACCTAAGTTCTCAGATTTCTAGCTCTGAAACTTCAAAGCGATTGGATCGCTTCAGAAGCACTGGTTTAGTAGAACGTTGGAAAGTTCGTGTGCGTACTGAAGAAGAAGAAGTATATGCACCTCCCGCTCCGTTCGTATTAGGTATAGCGGGATTTAAACTGATGAAGCATTTCTATAATGGTGACTTTTTTATGAATCCTAACCGTTGGGACAATTTAGGTGTTGGCGGTATTCAGCGTTATGTAGCAATGAATGAATTGCGTTGTCGCTTAATTGAAGCAAAAGCTGCAGTTAACTGGAAATGGAATGCTTTAGTTGCAAGCAATACCTTAGCAAAAAAACCAATGGGTGTTTGCGAAGTGAAAACACCACGAGGAAATATGAATTTCTTAATTGAGCGAGCTCAAATGAATCAAAACTTTATTGGCTTTATAAAAGATAAATTAAATAACTGGAAGAATATTTATAACAAGTTTGGGACGATTCCTGTTAATGAATTTGCTAAAAATATCCCTGTTGCAGTTATATATACGTCTACCTATAGCATGGCCGAAAAGATACATTCTGAGATTATGTTAGATACATTCCCTTTTAACGTCTGGGTATGTATTGAGGAAGATATGGTGAAAGATGGTCTGCATACAGCTTTTTATAAAGCTGAAGGAGAACACTTGAAAAGGATGGTCCTAGGTTTTTTAGATACTAAGAGTTAAATTGGAGGGAGAAGGTTGAAACAGACATTAGGGCAATTTGTTAATTGGATGCCTTTACATATGCTGTGGGAACATGATTTAAATACATTCCAACATTCTCTTAGGGTTGCGGACCTTTTTTATGAGTTTGGCAAGTATAAAGACTTTCCTTTACACATGCTTAATGATCTTTATGAAATTGGTGTTCTCCACGATATAGGGAAAATCTCTGTTCCTAAATCAATTTTAGCTAAACGAGGCAAATTAACACCAGAAGAACTAACATTCATATATAGCCATACGACATACGGAGAAATGATACTAAAAAAAGAAAATTATCCTAAGATATTCTTAGATAGCGTTAAATATCACCATGAAAACATCGATGGCAGCGGCTATCATCATATAAAAGGTGATGATATACCATATATAGCAAGAATGCTTCGTATTGTTGATAGTTTTGATGCGATGACTAATGATCGAGTCTACCAAAAATCAAAATCAATCAGTATGGCTCTTCTTGACTTAGAAGAAAAAAAGGGTACCTGGTATGAACCTGATCTTGTTAACGAATTTGTTCAAATGTATATAGACAAATACTCAGTTGATGTAGACTTAATTACTACGGATTTCCATAATAATTGATTGACTATTCTTCTTAATACTGCTAACATATACCTACAAACATCCTTTCTTAAAGACTTTTAGTTTTTAAGAAAGACTTTCTGAACTTCCCAGCTATACACCCATTTAGCTGGGAAGACAATTGAATTATTAACGGGAGATCCCCGAAAAAATCATGAAGGAATGCTATTTATAGTAGCATTTATTTCATCGTGGTTTTTTCGGGGATTTTTTTATTGTCTAAAAATCGGAGTGAATAAGATTGAACAGAAAGAATGTACTAATAGCCGTTGGGCGTAAAGAGTATAGCAAGATATTACGTACTCATATTTCGAATCACCCAGATCATTTTCATGTTGCGGAACAAGAGGTACTCCATCAACGATATTTACATGAAGTTGTTGATTTAGAAAAACCGGATATTCTCATTGTTCATGATTATTACTTAGAAAGTGAAGCTACCGACAAAAAAGAACGTGAGGAAGAATGGTTAACTTTTCTTAAAAGAATACGTGTTGAGTATGATGATTCCATTCGAGTCGTTTTCTTATGCGAAAGACCTAAAGGAGACCCATTCCTCAGTTATCTAGTGAATATAAACGTCTTAGACATATTTAACACTAGAAGCATTGACCTTGTTGAAATGATTGACCAGTTGAAAGATAAACCGCGTTTTTCGAGAGTTTCAAAGTTTGTCATTAAAAATCAAAAAATAAATTACGATTCCCCCGAAGAAGATGAAATAGAAACGTCTGATGATTCGTTAGATGAAATTGAAGACATTATTGAAGAAGTAGAGAATCAGACAGAAAAGAAAGAGAAGAAGGTTAAGAAGGAAAAAAAAGAAAAGAAAAGCAAGCCTGATAGAGAGAGCGAGGATAAAATCTTAACTGCTATTACTCAGATTGATGAAGAGGAATTATTCATAGACGTTCCTGTTAAAGAAACTGTTGTAGTAAAAGAAAGATTAGTAGGAGCTGTTTTTGTCGGTGTTGTTGGGGTTGAGTCAAATACTGGCTCGACACATACGTCATTACTACTAGCAAACTTCCTAAACAATAGGGGCTTAAGAGTAGCGGTTATAGAGGCGAACCAAACAGAACACCTTTTTCAAATTGAATATGCATATGAAGGTGGAAGAGGTTATGTATCCATTCAAGATAAATTTAGCATCAAAGGGATTGACCATTATAAGAGCATTAAAGAGTTGAACATACCAGAGCTAATCCATCAATATGATTTCATCATATTAGATATAGGTGAAATGGGAAAAACAGATTACTTTGATGAATTTTTCCGCTCTCACATTAAGATTGTTACAGCACATGGTAGTGAGTGGAAAAGAAATGAGCTCATCACCTTCCTGAATTCATTAAAGCAACATGAACAAGAGAATTGGACATTAGCTATCCCTTTTGTTGATCAAGTTACTTTATCAGATATTGAAAAGGATACAGAATTAAAAGCTTTTAGTATTCCAACACAGTCTGACCCATACGAACAAAGCAATGAAATAACCAACGTCTTTGAAGAAATGTTAACTAGCTATTTGCCATCTAAGAAAGTTGAAAATAAGCCTATAAGCTTATTGGTTGGTGGCGGTATATCAGCAGTTGTTGTTTCTTTATTAGTCATAGTAGCAATTACATTCTTTAAATAAGGAGAGAAATAGATGAAGATCAGGCAACGTAACAAAAATTTACTATTAGCAGGAAGTATAGGGGCGGTAACAGTCCTTATTATAGCGAGTGTTACGATTTACTTCCTCTATACCAATTGGAAGCAAGACGAGTACAAGCAAATGAAGGTTTATGAAGATAAAATTGCTTCATTAGAAACATGGAAGATCCAACAAGCAACAGGATACGCCTTAAACCAAGATGTAGAAGCAGGAACAGAAATTACAGTTGAAATGGTTGATGAAGTTACTTTAGCGAAACAAGCTGCTTCGGATGACATTTTAAGTTTAGAAGATATCGAAGGAAGAATTGCAAAAGTTGATTTAAAGAATAAAGCCATTTTGACTGAAGCCATTCTTTTTAAAGAGGAAGTTACACCAGATGATTTACGAAAAAGTGAATATAGCTTTATCCAGTTAACACAGAACTTGAAACAAGAAGATTTTGTTGATGTTCGTATTCAATTTCCAAATGGTAATGACTACATTCTGATGTCCAAGAAAAAGGTAGAAGAGGTTGCAGGAGAAACAGTGAAGTTTAACATGGATGAGGAAGAAATTTTAACAATGTCTTCTGGAATTGTGGATGCTTACATGCAAAATGCAATTATCTATGCATTACCTTATGTTGACCCATATATCCAAGAATCATCACAAGTTACATACCCACCTAAAGATAATGTTCTTCAATTAATTCTAGATAGTCCAAACGTTGTTAACATCGCGACAGAGAAATTGAAGGCAAGAGGTAGAGCTTCGTTAGATTCTCAATTGCAAGCTTTAGCCCAAGAAGATAAAAACACGTACAAAACGAAAGTTGAAGAACAACAAGCAGCCGTTAAAGCTAGCCAAGAAGAAGCGGAAAAAACTCAACAAGAAGTATTCGCAGAATCAACAAATGAGATCAAAGAAACAAGGGTAGTGTCAAAAGATTT